>PHDQ01000043.1 GCA_002841025.1 Bacteroidetes bacterium HGW-Bacteroidetes-13
AAAAACACTGCTGAATTGAAAAACATCTAACCGAATTACTTTCAAGAGATGCCAACCGTGACGGAACAAGTTTAAAATTTGAATTTGAAGTAAAAGACGGTGAATGGCATCACAAAAGCGAAAGCTCCAAGGGCAATCCTATTCACGAAATCTGGTCTCTATATAAAGAAGCCTTTCAAAAGGAATGGAAATTCAGGACTCAATGACGATAATCATGTTTTACCGCCATCCTCACTATCGAACTCGGGTAGTCGCTCAACAAAATTACCATCGGCATCAAAGTGTTTTAGAAATTCATCTTCATTTTCGTTAAAACTTTCTTCTTCCCATTGATATTTTACAGGTACTTTGAGTTGTTTTCTGTAAACCACGCTCAGCAACAATCCACCTAAGAATCCACCCAAATGACCTTCCCAAGAAATACCTTCTTGGATAGGAAAAACGTACCAAATCATGCTCCCATAGAAAAAAACAACGGCCAAAGAAAGTGCCATCAATCGGTAGTGTTTTGTGAAAACCCCACCGAAAAACAAAAAACCGAAAAGTACATAAACCATCCCGCTGGCTCCGATGTGGTATGAATTTCTTCCGAAAACCCACGTAAACAACCCACTTAGCAAAAGCCCATAAAACAATATCCGAAAGCTCACGGAGCGATAAAAATAAAACAAGGCGATAAGCATGATGAGCAGCGGGAGGCTGTTTTGATACAAATGTGAGAGCGAAGCATGTGCCCAAGGTGAAAAAAGCACACCTGGCAAACCCGAAAGTTTTCTCGGATAAACTCCCAGTAGCGCAGTGTCGATTCCAAAACGCACATCCAGCCAATAGACCACCCACAAGCTCAACACCAAAAACAGCGGGTAAGCCACGGTGCCGGTAGAAAAGCGAAAGTTTAGGTCGGACATTGTTTGAAATAAAATTCAAATGAAATCAAAATTTATTGGAAATCCGTTGTTAAAAAGAAAATTTCAACCAAAAATTCCATAAAAACATTTAATTTTAACAAAATTATCGACATGAAAAAATTCATATTTTCTTTTATTTTACTGACATCCATAACATTTAGTCAAGCTCAAAACGATTATTTTTTCCCAAATGGCATTCGTTTTGACCCGAAAATTCCCACTCCGGAACAATTTTTAGGTTATCCTATCGGCGAATGGCATACGCGCCACGACCGCATTGTTTCCTATTTTGAAAAATTAGCCGAACTGTCGTCAAGGGCAGAAGTCGAAATCATCGGCAATTCGGTAGAGCACCGCGCGCAAGTATATCTGTTTGTATCGTCTCCCGAAAATTTGGCCAACAAAGAATCGATTCGACAAAAACACCTGTCAGTTTCAGACCCCAATGCCTCACTTGATGAAAACCAACCGCTCGTTGTACAGTTGGGATACGGCGTACACGGCAACGAAGCTTCCAGCGCGGAAGCCGCCTTGCTCGCGGCGTATTATTTAGTGGCCGCACAAGGGGACGAAATCGAAGCCTATCTCAAAAACGCCATCACGTTTGTCGAGCCGGTACTCAATCCGGACGGTCGCGCTCGACACACCAATTGGGTCGATGCACGACGCGGAATTCCGCCCGTAGCCGACCCGCTGGATTCAGAGCACCAAGAAATGTGGCCCGGCGGACGCACCAATCACTATTGGTTTGACCTCAACCGCGACTGGCTGCCGTTGGCGCAAGTGGAAAGTCAAAACCGGGTGGCTTTCTACCACAAATGGCTGCCCAATGTAGTCACCGACTATCACGAAATGGGAACTGATGCCACCTACTTTTTCGAACCAACCAAAAAATACGGCTCTGAGAATCCGGTTGTGCCGAGATACAATTACGATGTCATCAATCCCACTTTTGCCAAATATTTTCAACAATCGCTCGATGAAATAGGTTCGCTCTACTGGTCTCAGGAAGTATTTGACAACTCATACCCCGGCTACGGCTCAACTTATCCGGACATTCACGGTGGACTTGGCCTCGTTTTTGAGCAAGCGCGCTCGGAAGGTCGCATCCAAAACACCACCACCAAACCGTTGGAGTTCAAATTTGCCATTCGCAACCATCTCCGCACAAGTTTGGCAACCCTCAAAGCTTCCATCGACAACAAGAAAATGTTGGTTGATTTTCAAAAAAAGTTTTTCACAGATGCCTATAACGAGGGGAAAAAAGCGAATGTGTATCATGTGTTTGGTGACGAAAACGACCCGACTCGTACCCGGAAGTTTGTCGAACTACTGTTGAAACACAACATCAAAACCTATGAGCTCAACCAAAATTTAACCTCAGGTAAACTGAGTTTTAAGAAAGGCTCGGCCTATGTCGTCCCGACCGACCAATCGCAATATTTGATGGTTCGATCTGTTTTTGAAAACGTCACCCAATTTCACGACAGCGTTTTTTACGACACTTCAGCCTGGTCGATGGTATTGGCTTATAATCTGCCCCATGCCGAATTGAAAAAAACCAAGAATTTGGAAGGTCCACTAGCGACCGTCGATAACATTAGCCCGATTTTGCCAACGGTTCAAAAAGCAGCCTATGCTTATCTTATCAACTGGGCAGACTACAATGCGCCCAAGGCATTGAACTATTTGTTGTCACACGATGTTTTTGTCAAAACCTCGTTCAAGCCTTTTAAATCGCTCACCGACCAAGGCGAAAAAGCATTTGGCTACGGCAGTTTACTTATTTCGGTTGCTGATCAAAATATAGATGCCGAAAAATTGCATGGCATAATGAATGAAGCATCTAAAAATGCAGCTGTTCCGATTTTTGCAGTTGCCACCGGAATGAATTTAAGCGGGTCTGATTTGGGCAGCAGAAACTTCCAAACGGTCAAACTTCCCAAAGTTCTGATGCCCATCGGTCAAGGAATCAGCAGCTATGAAGCGGGAGAAATTTGGCATTTTTTGGACACCAAGGTCAACATGCCCATCACCAAAGCGGATGTTTCCGATTTCAGAAATATCAACCTCTATGATTTTGATGTCATCGTGTTGGTTTCGGGTAATCATTCGGAATTCAACAAAGACAAGCTCAAAGAATGGGTCAATGCCGGCGGCACGCTTATTTTGCAACGAACAGCCATAAATTGGGCCATTCGAAACGATTTGACGACTGCCACACTCGAAAAAACGGAAAGAAAACCCGACAGTTTGACGCGTGGGAATTATGCAGATGCTGTCAATTTTTATGGATCTAAAGAAACCGGAGGTTCCTATTACAAAACGACCATCGATGTCACACACCCCATCGGTTTTGGGTATTCTCGATCTGAATTGGTGGTCTATCGAAACCACAATATCTTTCTGAATCCGGGCAAAAACAGATTTGGAAAAGTTGCAATGTACGATGCCAATCCGCTTATCAGTGGGTACGTACACGCCGAAAACCTCCAGCAAATCAGCAACTCCGCATCTATATTGACACACAGTCAGGGAAGAGGTCGCGTTGTTTTATTTGCCGACGACATGAGTTTTAGGGGATTTATGTTTGGCACCAACAAAGCCTTTGTGAATGCGCTGTTTTTTGGTTCGCTGATAGAACAGGATTGATGGAAGTGCGGTGGTTGAACAAAATAAAAAAGTTTATTGAAACGAATTTCAATAAACTTTTGGAAACATCATATTTTATAATGCATTCCAGCATTTTTACCAACCATTTTTGACTATTAAACCTGACTATTAAACCTTAATTTGTCTCTTTGATTATCTGAATATAGGTGGGGAAGTGATCGCTGTAACCACCTGTATATCCACCGTCTGCATAACTTCGAAACGGGTAACCTTTGTAGCGTCCGTCTTTGGCAATCAGATAAGCGGCATTAAATACGCTGGCTTTATAAAATTTGAAATCGGAAAAATCTTTTCCCACCAAAGGCGCTGTCATGTATATTTGATCAAATAAATTCCAACTGTCTCGATAACCCAAAGACCCAATTCCCTTTTTGTACAGATTTTCCATGGGGTTGAAAAGGTCTGTACCGGAAATATCATCTTTATTGGCTTTGGTTTTAAGAACCTCTTTCATGCTTGCGTTGGTTGGGTCATCGTTTAAATCGCCCATGCTGATGATTTTTGCTTTTGGATCGATTTTTTGCAATGAGTCTATTACTTTTTTGTTGAGTTTGGCAGCGGCTATCCTATTGGGTCTGCTGCGACTTTCCCCCCCACTTCTCGAAGGCCAATGATTGACAATAAAATAAAATTCTTCTCCGTCCAATTTCCCGCTAATCAAAAGTTGATCTCTCGTGTAATCTCGTCTTGTAGGTTCATCAAAATGATACATGATGAGTTCTTGTTTTGAAAAACTTTCAGGAATAAAATATTGTTTTTGATATAAAAACGCAACATCAATGCCTCTTTCGTCCGGTGAATCAAAATGAATTATCCCGTAATGATAGGGAAGAAGTTGTGGGTCGTTTACCAAATCTTCTAAAACCGATCGATTTTCAATTTCAGCAAGACCAATCACCACAGGCGCATTTTTGGTAAAATCTTTTCCAATATCACTGATTACGCGGGCTGTTTTAGAAATTTTATCCTTATAAATTTTGCTTGTCCATTTGTCTTTCCCGTTTGGGGTGCGATCATCATCAAATGTTTTGGGATCATTGATGGTGTCGAACAGATTTTCAACATTATAAAAAGCAATGGTGTGGGCTTTGAATAGTTTTTGGGAAAATGTGGTTTGCGTTGAAAATACTGATAACCAGATAACTAATAAAAATAGTGTGTTTTTCATGTGTAAATTTTATAAAGACAATGGATTAAGCATGCGTTAAATGTTCCTTTTTTCTTTACAAAAATATGGATTATAATTTATAAAGTTTACTTTTGTAACATTAACATAAGTTTATGTTAATGATGGATGTCTTATTTAAAACCTATGAATAAAAAATTTCTACTCTACATTTTTTTATCACTTTCTACTTTTGTTTTTTCTCAAAACCTTAATTCTATTAAGGGAATTGTGATAGATGCTACAACAACCAATCCACTGTCCAATGTGTTGGTAAGTATTGAAAACACCAATATTTCGGTAGTGACCGATGCGAATGGTGCTTTTGTACTTCAAAACATTCCGATTGGGAAACAGGTTTTGCTAATTAATTATGATCGTTACATCTCTCAAAGCATTCCTTTGGAAATAACAGCGACTTCACAAACAGACTTGCAATCTATTTCTTTGGTTTACAATGTTTCGCAAGATGTTGCAAACAACCTCATCTCCTTGACCGAAGACGATTTGAACGAAGACAATTCCGGCTCCGAAAACACCGCAGGTTTGCTGCAGTCATCTCGTGATGCGTTTTTGCAAGCGGCAGCTTTCAATTTTGGACAAGCCCGATTCAGAGTCCGCGGTTATGACTCCGAAAACGGAACGGTTTTGATTAACGGTTTGCCGGTCAACAAACTGCTTGACGGAAGACCCCAATTCAATAATTGGGGAGGTCTGAATGACGTGACTCGAAATCAAGAGCTTGCAAATATGCTGACTCCTTCCGATTTTAATTTTGGAGGTGTTTTGGGAACAACCAACATCAACACCCGCGCTTCTCAACTCCGAAAAGGCGCAAGATTTACAGGTTCTGCAACCAATCGAAACTACAACGGTCGATTGATGGCTACCTACAACTCCGGTCTGATGACAAACGGTTGGGCTTACAGCGTTTCCATCGGCAGAAGATGGGCGGAAGAAGGTCATTTTGATGGTACTTTTTACGATGCCAATTCATTTTTTCTTGGCATCGAAAAGAAATTTAATGAAAAACACAGCCTCAATTTTTCAGCTATTTACACGCCTAACAGACGCGGAAGAAACTCTCCAAACACCCAAGAAGTCAAAGACTTGACGGACTATAAATACAACTCCTATTGGGGCTATCAAAATGGTGAAAAACGCAATTCGCGTGTGAGAGAAGTGGAAGAACCCATTTTTATGCTTAACCATTATTGGAAAATTTCCGATAAAACAAAGCTAAACACCAATGTGTCTTATCAATTTGGGAAAATAGGCAACAGCCGTCTCGAGTTTTCCAATGCGAACACCTCCGACCCGGTTAACTTCCGAAAACTACCTTCTTTCTTTTTGAACATCAACAACAATTCTATAGACGGTACCGTCAATCCCGATTTTGAAAATGCCGAAAGAAACAGAATCCGATTTTTAGAAAACAAACAAATCGATTGGGTCGCACTTTATCAGCAAAACCAAAGTACCGGGAATGGAGAAAGTGTTCATGTTCTTTTCGAAGACCGAATAGATGACCAACTTTTCACCGCCAATACAATTCTCAACACCCAGTTGTCAGACAATGTAAAACTCGACGCGGGAGTTACCTTCAAGCATCTAAACTCAGATAATTTTGCCCACATGTTAGATCTTTTGGGGGGTCAGTTTTTCAGAGATATCGATGATTTTTCTACTGGAGATGCCAGACAAAGTGACTTAAATAATCCAGACAGGATAGTAGGTGTCGGCGATAGATTTGCCTACAATTATGAAATAGAATCCAACGCCATCGAAAGTTTTGCACAACTTCAATTTTCTACCGGAAAATTTGATTATTTCCTTGCAACAAAACTCGATTACACAGATTATCAACGAAACGGACTTTACCGAAACGGACGAAATCCCGAAAACTCTTTCGGGAAAAGTGAAAAATTAGATTTTACAACGTACGGTTTTAAAGGCGGGTTGACCTATAAAATAACCGGTCGTCATGCACTTTCTCTAAATGCGGGATATTTAACCAAACCGCCGAGCATCCGAAACAGCTTTTCCAATACACGCGTAAACAACGATGTCGTAAACGGACTTGATGAAGAGAAAGTGTTTTCTTTTGATGGAAATTATATCGTCAGAACCCCAATCGTGAAAGCCCGATTATCTGGCTACTACACACAATTCAGAGATGCCACAGAAATCTCATTTTTCTTTGCTGATTTTGGAGGAACAGGAAACGACTTTTTCTCGGAAGTAGTTACCGGAATCGATAAGAAAAATTTTGGTGGCGAGTTTGGCATCGAGGTACAAGCAACACCCACCATCGAAATAAACGCAGCTGCCGCCGTCGGCCAATACACATTCAGCGACAACGCAAAAGTAGTTTTAAACACGGAAGACGCGATAATAGGTGTCAGAGATTTGGGAACCGCTTTCATCAAAGATTTTAAAGTTTCGGGTACGCCTCAGACGGCCTTGTCATTGGGTTTTGAATACCGGAATCCTAAGTTTTGGTGGGTGGGTGCCAATGCCAACTTTATAGCAGACAACTATGTTGACATTGCAACCGTGCCACGCACCGAGCAGTTTTTTGTCAATCCGGATGATCCCGACGGTTTTCCATTCCCAGAAGCTAGTACCGAAGCCGGGCGCAAATTGCTCAAACAAGAAAGATTGGATGATTTTTATTTAGTCAATATAGTCGCCGGTAAATCTTGGCGAATCAAAGGCTACTTTGTCGGACTAACGGCAAGCGTTGACAATCTCTTTGACGAGAAATTTAAAACCGGTGGATTTGAGCAATCGAGAGCTGCAAACTTCCGCGAACTCAACGCCGATAATTTGAATGGAACGCCTTCGTTCGGTCCTCGATATTTTTATGGTTTCGCAAGAACCTTTTTTATTAATTTATATGTTTCCTTTTAATTTGTAATTTACCAAGAAATGAAAAATAACACCATCCTTTTAGCTGTTTTTACGCTCATCTTTGGAGCAATGTTGTCGTCATGCGTCAACGATGATGATTTTGGCACTCCACCACTCAGCTGTAATGAACCCAATATCAGTTCCAATAAAACTGTACAAGAAGCAATCGGTGCTGCAACTTCTACCGCCACTCAATTTACAAACGATGACATCATCGAGGCTTATGCGGTTTCGAGTGATCAAGGCGGAAATTTTTTCAAAACCATCTCCTTCCAAACCTTAGATGGCAGTGCCTCGTTCAGTTTGGCACTTGACGCAACCAATACCTATTTGTCTTACGAACCCGGACGCAAAGTTTTTTTTAAACTCAAAGACCTTTTCAGTCAAGTAAATTCAAGTTCTGTCAATATCGGCGCATTGTTTGGCAGCAATGTTGGGCGAATTGCCGAACCGCAAATAACAGATTTCTTGGTGCGCTCTTGTGAAATAATTGATGAAGAACAATTGGTACAACACATCACCATCGATCAAATATCCGATCAGTATTTGAACAAACTCATTGAACTTTCTAATGTCCAATTTAAAGATAACGAACTTGGCGGAAATTATTTCGATCCAAACAATAATTTGGGGGGGGCTACCAACCGAAGAATCACTGATCAATTCGGTTTTGAAGTCATCTTCCGAACCAGCAGTTTTTCCGATTTTGCAGGGAGCAAAGTTCCGGAAGGAAATGGAAACATAAGAGGTGTTTTGACCAAATTTGGCAATGATTTCCAATTTATGGCAAGAACGGAAGAAGACGTTAAACTCACCAATGCACGTGAATCTTTTAACAGAATCGGTATAGCCGCATTGCGCAAGTTTACAAGAGGGTCAGCAATAAACGACTCGAGATTTGTGGAAGGAGTTGTCACGCTTTCCAGCAACAACGAAGCAAATATCACCGCTCGAAATGCAGTTATTCAAGATGAAACAGGCGGTATCGTACTTCGTTTTGATGCCGATGCACACACACTCGTTGAAGGTGACCGCGTCAGGGTTTTTGTACAAGGATTGATGGTTGATACTTTCTCCGGGCAAGCCCAATTGAGAGATGTCAATTTTGACGGACAAGTAAACGGGCAGGCCCAATTGGAAATAGTGGCACAAAACCAACCGCTTCCTGCACCAAAAATTGTGACCATCAACCAAGTTCTGTCAAATGCATTTGAGTCTCAGTTGGTACAAATCAACAATGTACAGTTTGCACAAGACAATTTAGCTGCAAACTACGCGGGAAGTAGAACCGTTACAGATTGTTCGGATAATTTGAGAGTATTTACTCAAAACACGGCAACTTTCGGAGCAACACAAGTCGCACAAGGAAATGGCAGCTTGATTGGAATCGCAAATATTGTCAACACATCCGAATTGATTTTAAGAAGCGCAAATGGTGCTTCGGGACTAACCGGAACAAGATGTACAGAGCCTACAAACCTGTTTTTGGAGACTTTCGAATCGATTGCTGTTACAGGAAACAACAGACCGGTAGCTTTGGCAGGATGGAATTCGATACTTACCGGCGGCGGAACTGAAAATTGGGAAGCCCGATTGTTTAGCGGAAATAAATACGCTCAAGCATCTGCCTTTGGTTTTACTCAGCCAATGGTTGCGTGGCTCATCACACCTGCCATCAACTTAAATACCTCCACACAAGAAGCATTTTCATTTGGATACACCCAAAATTTCTATAACGGAGATGCGCTTACGGTCAAATATTCGACAGATTATGACGGCATAGGAAATCCGGACAATTTCACTTGGACAGATATTACCGCACAGTTAAACATTACCGAAAGGCTTACTTCGGGCTTTATGCCGGCGTTTGTTAAAACAAACGAAGTTTCGTTCAGCAGTATTTCTGGCAATGTTTACATCGCGTTTGTTTACACCGGCGTAGATCCGACCGTGACGACAACCATTCAAATTGACAATGTGACCATCAAAGGTTTGCCAAATTAACCACCCTAAATTATAATTCAAAAAAGCCTGCTTTCCCGCAGGCTTTTTTTGTTTAAAAATCCGGTAACTTTGCAACATTAAATCTGAAGCGAATCATGTTAGAAAAAGTAGCGTTAGACTACGAAAAAGTCGTGCTGGTCGGGCTGATAACCGCGCAGCAATCCGAAGAAAAATCGAAAGAGTATTTGGATGAATTGGCGTTTTTGGCATACACTGCCGGCGGCGAAGTAATCAAGCGTTTTGTACAGAAATTAGACACGCCCAATCCGAAGACATTTATCGGAACCGGGAAAATGGATGAGGTGTCCAACTATATCAAAGAACACGGCATCAGCACGGTTATATTTGATGACGAACTTTCACCCGCCCAACAGAAAAACATCAGTAAAATACTCGAATGCAAAGTGTTGGACAGGACTAATCTCATACTCGATATTTTTGCCCAACGCGCACAGACTTCTTATGCGCGCACCCAGGTAGAACTCGCGCAATGTCAATATCTTCTGCCACGACTTTCTGGTATGTGGACGCATCTTGAACGGCAAAAAGGAGGTATCGGGATGCGCGGACCGGGCGAAACCGAAATTGAAACCGACCGCAGGATTGTTCGTGATCGAATTTCACTGTTAAAGAAAAAACTCGAAACCATTGATCGTCAGATGTCCGTACAACGTGGCAATCGAGGCGCGTTGGTACGCGTGGCACTTGTCGGCTATACGAATGTCGGTAAATCGACATTGATGAATGTAATCAGCAAAGCAGAGGTGTTTGCAGAAAATAAACTTTTCGCAACGCTCGACACCACAGTCAGAAAAGTGGTGATAAAAAACCTTCCGTTTCTACTTTCGGACACCGTTGGTTTTATCCGAAAATTGCCCACCCAATTGGTCGAATCGTTTAAAAGCACTTTGGATGAAGTTCGCGAAGCCGATTTACTCATACATGTCGTCGATATCTCGCATGAAAGTTTTGAAGACCACATCAAATCCGTGCAACTCATTTTGGAAGAAATTGATTGTTCCAAAAAACCGGTTATTTTGGTTTTCAATAAAATAGATGCCTATCAACACCAAACCATCGATGCGGATGATTTAGTCACGGAGAAAACCGAAAAACATTTTACTTTGGAAGATTGGAAACGGACTTGGATGTCAAAAACGGGTGAAAATGCTTTGTTTATTTCCGCTTTAAATAAAGAAAACATGGAAGTTTTAAAGAATCACGTTTATGAAGCGGTAAAAGCAATCCATATCGAACGATTTCCTTTCAATCACTTTTTGTTTGATTTGGAATAGTCGCCCGCCAATTTTATCCGGCAAGGAGCGTGTATAAAAAATACAAAGACAAAACTGTCAGAAAAATTGTAACGAGTGTGACAATAAAATCTCTTCGGGCATCTAGTCTGTGTTGCAACCGTATTTTGTTTTTTATGTCAGCCAATTGTTCGGGGCTTACTCGAGGTCAATTTTCCCGGATTCATGCAGGTAAAGCTCTTTTAGCTTCCTGTAATTTGCCTTTCTTAACAATGCCCGGTTTTGTTTTAAGCTTTGATTTGCATGCGACATGCTGCCTTCTCCACCCATGATAATCGGATTTTATGTTTATTAATTTCTTGTTACGGGCTTGTTTTTTGGGTTGTGTAAATTGATTCTTATTCTCTCGGATTTAGACTTTTTGTTTCCTTAATTTTTTTAGTTTCAATATTATAAATTCCATATTCCAAAGTTTCTGTTTCATCTCCATTGTCAAAAGTCAGAAGAATTTCTTTGTTGTTATTTATCCATTGATATTGCTTTACTTTTCGGTCAGTAACCCGCGTTAGGTTTTTGCCATCCAAGTCTGAAACATAAACATAATGTTGGTCTTTTCTATTTATCCAGCCGTCATTGTTTGTATCCTCTTTTGCTATGAAAAATGACAGGTTGTTGATTTGAGAAATCAGATTTTCATCATCGGAAAGACGATTTGGAATGAACATATTTAAAATCGAGCCGCCCTTATCCAAAATCTTCCCTGTGATATTAAAATCCTTGTCTAAAAACAACAGGTTGACCGTATTATCAGGGATTAGATTTAACAAATCACCTTCCAAGTCATATTCGCCCGAGAATTTTTTTTAAACCGCAACATAGTAATTAATCGAATTCGGAATTTTATTTGGTGAAGAATATCTTATCTCGTAGTTGTTTTTATTGTTTTTGTAAGCATCTTCGTAAACTTCCAGATCTGTTTTATTGGCCCAACGGTTTTCATATTCTTCAAGAATTACGCTTCCCAAAACGAAAACAATAAAAACCGGGATTAAAATCCCATTGATGATTATTAAAGCTCTAATAAATTTAGTGTTCATGGTTCGGTTTTAAATATTTTCAACCCCCAAACAACATCATTCTCCCCCGGCTGTCACAGGCACCGGTGGCGGACCGTCCGGAAGGATGGCTTTGTAGATATAATCGCCTTTTCTTTCCTTAAACTCTTTCTTCATCGCGTCAATCAGTTTTGTGTTTTCAAAAAGGTCTATCATGGTAAACGACATGGCTTTGGCCGCATACGGAATACTTTTATGCCCTATCGACATGCCGCCGCACGCAACTACCGCCCAAGAATGCCAAGGCGTGCCTTTGGCTGCCGTGGTCACACTCATGGTGATGTGCGGCGAAATCCAACTCACATCGCCCACGTCTGTTGAGCCGCCGGGAGGGTCTTTTTCCGTCACGCGAAGTGGTTTTACCGTGCCGTCTATGCCTACCTGCGGTTTATTGGTAGCCTCTTGTATGGCTTTTGCGAAAGCGGTTTCTTGTTCGGTGTAGGTAATGTCGCCCAACAGTTCTAAATTTTTCTGCAAAGCCTCGGCTCCGGTTCGGTTGATGAGAATTTCATGCATGCCCGAAACCAATTTTATTTCATACGTTGTGCCTGTCATCAAAGCAGCACCTTCAGCAATTTTCAAAACTTTTTGATAAACTTCGTACATACCTTCCCGTTTGCTGTCGCGCACGCGAGTCCAGATTCGGGCATGGTCGGGAACGACATTCACCACATCGCCTGCATCTTCGATTAGATAATGAATTCTGACGGATGGCTTCACGTGTTCTCTCAAATAGTTGATGCCGGTGGTGTAAAGTTCCAAAGCATCCACCGCGCTCGCGCCATTCCAAGGGTCTGCTGCCGCATGGGCTGTTTTTCCGGAAAAACTCACCTTAAAATCGATCAAAGCTTGACTGCTCTGTACAGCAGCTTCTATCTTGTCTCCCGGATGCCAATCGATGCTCGCGTCTAAATCGTCAAACAGTCCGGCGCGTGCCATGTATATTTTCCCGCCGATGGTTTCTTCGGCAGGAGTTCCGTAAAAACGTATTGTTCCTTTTATTTTTCCCTGATCCATCAATTCTTTTACGGAGAGTGCCGCACCCAAACTTGCCACGCCAAACAAATTGTGACCACAACCATGTCCGGGATTACCTGCAGTCACCGGGTCTTTGTCGGTTTGAGCCTTTTGAGACAATCCGGGAAGCGCGTCGAATTCGCCCAAAATACCAATGATGGGTTTCCCGCTGCCGTATTCGGCAATAAAAGCTGTCGGCATTTCTGCCACACCGCGTGTTACTCTAAATCCTTGCGATTCCGCATAATCGGCCAAAGCTTTGGATGATTGACTTTCGGTAAGTGCCGTTTCAGC
>PHDQ01000044.1 GCA_002841025.1 Bacteroidetes bacterium HGW-Bacteroidetes-13
CTTCTTGAGCCAAACGGTGTACAAACACTTTCTGGTCTTTGCTAACTTTGAATTGTTGCCCTGCTATCTCTACGATTGCGTACATAGCGGTTTTGGATTAATGTTTATTAAAAAATGGTTGCAAATATAATACTTAATACCTTATCATCCAACAATAAAAAAAAGTTGTTGCAAATCACAACAACTCTCGATTTTAGTATCAAAAAATAGGGTCTTTCAAATTACTTTTTCTCGGAAATATTCCAGGTTTTTTTAAACAATTGCATGAATGCCAAAGTCAGAACCAAAGTTGAAGCAAAACCTTCTACCAACAATACAAACATCAAAATGCCAGCTCCGTTTTCATAATCAGATTTCCAAGCACTCATAATCACATCAACAAAATCTGGGTTGATGTGAAACATATAAATTCCCATAAACAAGGTAAAAAGCATCGTTGCTAAAAAACCGGATTTGATTCCGATTTTAAATCCTTCAAAATAGGTAAATCCTTCCACGTCTCGAATCTTGTATGCTTTGATAGACGAATAAAGTCCATAAGACATGATCGCTCCATTAAACAATCGCATCCAAGGATTTTCGTGTAAGCCGAAAAGTTTAACAATCAAGAAATACGCGATAAGTGTGATGGCAATGTTGAATCCGTATTTGAGTGGCACGGTGGTTTCTTTCTTCATAATTGGGCTGTGTTTTTGGTTAATTTGTGTTAAATATCAGAAATTATTTGATACAAAAATATTTTTTTAAGGTTAATTTAATTCTAAACTCGAAAAATTCCTAACAGTTATTTGTTATTTTTGTAGCAATGGTTGGTCAAAACAGACAAACCGATTAGTCGAATTAATTACTAATAAATTAACAAATGTTATGAAAAAAATTGTATTAGCTTTAACTTTAATGCTTTGCGGGTTGACTTTCTACGCCCAGCAAGTAAAATTTGAAGAATATGACTTGCCCAACGGGCTTCATGTTATTTTGCACCAAGACAATTCCGCGCCGGTAGTTGCCACTACGGTTATGTATCATGTGGGCGCGAAAGATGAAAATCCGGATCGAACGGGGTTTGCTCACTTTTTCGAGCATTTGCTCTTTGAAGGGACAGAAAACATTGGTCGTGGCGAATGGTTTAAGATTGTTTCAAACAATGGCGGACAAAACAACGCGACTACCTCTGATGACAGGACGTATTATTACGAAGTGTTTCCTTCCAACAATTTAGAACTCGGTCTTTGGATGGAATCTGAACGGATGTTGCATCCCATCATCAACCAAATTGGTGTGGACACCCAAAACGAAGTCGTCAAAGAAGAAAAAAGATTGCGCGTGGATAATCAGCCTTACGGAAAAATACTGGAAGTTGTCAAAAAAGATATTTTCAAAAAACATCCGTATCGATGGACGACTATTGGCTCAATGGATCATTTAGACGCAGCTACTTTGGATGAATTTTTGGCTTTCAACAAGAAATATTATGTACCCAACAATGCAATCCTGGTTGTTGCAGGCAACATCGAAGTTGACAAAACCAAAAAAATGATTGCAGACTATTTTGGAAGCATCCCGCAAGGTGAGAAAATCGTTAAGAATTTCCCGACCGAGGATCCAATCACCCAAACCATCAACAGCAAAGCCACCGACCCGAATATTCAAATCCCGGCAATTATAACCGCATACCGAACACCCTCTTTCAAAACGCGAGATGCGCGTGTACTCGACATGATTTCAACCTATTTGAGCGACGGGAAAAGCTCCGTACTCTACAAAAAATTGGTTGACGAAAAAAAGATGGCACTACAAGTTTTAGCCATCAATCTAAGTCAAGAGGATTATAGTACTTACATTGTATTTGGTCTTCCGATGGGCGGAACAACGCTTGATCAAATAGTCGCCGAAATTGATGTGGAAATTCAAAAAATTCAAACCGATTTAATTTCTGAAAATGACTACCAAAAACTTCAGAATAAATTTGAAAATCAATTTGTCAATTCCAACGCAAGTATTGCCGGAATTGCCGGTAATTTGGCGACATTTCACATGCTCTACGGAGACACCAACCTAATCAATACCGAAATTGAGATTTATAGATCCATCACCCGAGAAGAAATCAGAGATGTTGCAAAAAAATACCTCAATGCCAATCAACGCCTTGTCTTGGAATACCTTCCAGAAAGCAAATAACCAACTGTTTAATTATCAATGCTTATTCAAATTTTAAGCAAATTTAAAATTCAAAAAAATGAAACACCCATGAGAATAACATTCACAAACATGATGATTATTCAGGGGTGTTCCATGTGGCCTTTAAAAAACAAATAAATATAAACACATGAAAACTAAATTCTTTATACCGCTTTTTTTGCTTTTCATCGGATTGACTGTAAATGCACAGATTGACCGAAGCAAACAGCCCAAACCGGGACCGGCTCCTGAAATTCAGCTGGGAAAACCCCAAACATTTAAGTTGAACAACGGACTGAAAGTACTCGTGGTCGAAAACCACAAACTACCCAGAGTAAACATCAGCTTGACACTTGACAATGCACCTTATTTGGAAGGCACAAAAGCCGGCGTTTCAGATGTTTTCGCCGGGATGATCGGCAACGGAACCACGTCCATTTCAAAAGATGCATACAATGAAGAAGTGGATTTCTTGGGAGCATCCATCAATTTTTCAGGCTCCGGAGCTTTTGCCAATACTTTGTCAAAATATTTTCCAAGGGTGTTGACGCTCATGGCCGATGGCACGCTCAATCCACTTTTGACCGAAGAAGAATTTCAGAAAGAAAAAGACAAAATGATTGAAGGTCTCAAGACAGATGAAAAAAGTGTAACGGCCGCCGCAAGACGCGTAGAAGCCGCACTGGCTTACGGGAAAACGCATCCGTACGGTGAGTTTGTATCCGAAGAAACCGTGAAAAACATCACATTACAAGACATTCAAACTTTTTATCAAAACTTTTTCGTTCCTGAAAATGCTTATTTAGCCATCGTCGGTGATGTTAAATTTGAGGATGTTAAAAAATTGGTTGAATCAAACTTTTCTTCATGGAAAATAGCTGTCGCACCAAATGTTTCTTATAGCATTCCAAAAGACGTTCAATACACCCAAATCAATTTTGTGGATATGCCCAATGCGGTTCAATCTGAAATTGCAGTCGAAAACCTAATCAAAGTGAAACTTTCAGATCCGGATTATTTTCCTTTATTGATTGCCAACAACATTCTTGGCGGAGGAGCCAATGCGCGTTTGTTTCTCAACCTAAGAGAGGACAAAGGCTTCACTTACGGTGCTTATTCTCGTGTGGGCAACGATAAACGTTACCCGGTTCGTTTTGTCGCTTCTGCAAGTGTAAGAAATGCCGTAACAGACAGTTCAGTTGTTGAATTCATCAAAGAAATCAAAAAAATACGCGATGAGAAAGTCACCGCCGATGATTTGAAATCTGCCAAAGCAGAATATGCCGGCTCTTTCGTGATGTCACTTGAAAATCCGCAAACCCAAGCTCGTTTTGCGCTCAATATTTTAACAGAAAATTTGCCGCAAAACTTCTACGAAACATATTTGGCTAAAATAAATGCAGTTACCGTCGAAGATGTGCAACGCGTGGCAAAAAAATATTTTCAAGCCGACCATTTGCGAATTGTCATCACCGGAAAAGCAACTGAAGTTTTGCCCGGATTGCAAGCATTGAATATCCCGATTTTCTATTTTGACAAATATGCGAACCCAACGGAAAATCCGCTTACTAAAAAAACAGAAACTGTCAATATCAGTACAGACGAAATTCTTGAAAAATATTTTAAAGCCATCGGGGGCAGAGAGAAAGCAGTTGCTGTAAAAACCATTTATAGGAAGGGAAGTGCTGTGGGTGCAGCTCCATTCCCCATCTTGTTTGATATCAGAAGTATGACGCCAAACAAAGAAGTTCAAACGCTTTCGGCAGAAGGGATGGGAACTTTACAAAAAGTTTCTTTCAACGGCGAAAGTGGTTACCAAGAAGCGCAAGGTCAAAAGAAAGTTTTGGAGGGAGAAGAGCTTGCAAAACAAAAAGCCAGCCGACCGATTTTTCCGGAGTTGTTCTTCAAAGCGGAAGGATATAAGCTATCCGTAGAAGGTGTGGAAAAATTAGACGCGGGCGATGCTTATAAAGTAAAAGTAACTTCGCCCGACGGAAAAGACACCTATCGATATTACGGCAAAGAATCCGGATTGTTGTTACAAACGGAAGATACAATGGAGATGCAGGGAATGAGTCTTTCGCAAACTGAAGAATTGTCGGATTACAAAGAAGTGAATGGTGTGAAAATCCCTTTTGTCTCGACTTCGACTGTCGGACCTCAAAAAATCAAAGTGGTTTTTTCCGAAATTAAAATCAACGAAGGCGTAAGCGAAGCTGATTTTAATTAATTCAAGGCTTAAATTTTCTCAACTGCCCGTTTCAATAACCGATTCGGGCAGTTTTTTTTTGTGGGTTAGATAAACCCCAACCAACACAATCAAACCACCCAAAATCTGATAAACACTCAATTTTTCTCCATCCAAACTACCCAACAATACCGAAACAATCGGCATCAGATAGGTGACGGAAGATGAAAATATAGGCGATGAAACCTGGATCAATCGGTTGAACAAAATCTTGCCGATTCCCGTTCCAACGATGGCTAAAAAAGTAATTGCAAGCAGCGATTTGCCCATTTGCGGAGTTGTCCAATCAGTCTGAAAAAAATCGGAAAAAAGCAAAATAACTCCTGTCGGGAGTATCAAAAAAATAAAATTCCAAGTAGCCAAAGCGATTGGGTCTAAATCAAATAAATATTTCTTAATGATATTGAAGTCAGCTGCATAACAAGCCGACGCAACTACAATGAAAAAGGAAAATTCCAATTGACCTGCATCGGTCAAGTCACTACCGGAAAGAATCAGGATGCTTGCACCGATTAATCCCACAAAAACGCCCCAAAGCTGTCTTTTTTGAAAACCCATTCCAAAGACAAAAACGCCCAGCAGTAAGGTGTTCAATGGTGTCATCGAATTGAGAATCGACGCAATCGAACTGTTGATTTTTGTCTGCGCAAATGCAAACAAAAAAGTAGGAATAAAAACGCCGATAAAGGAAGAAAGCAAAACGTATTTTACGTGCCTTTTTTTGAGATGATGTATCCTGCCAATGCCGACAATCATCAAAAATGCCGCCGAAATCAATATTCGCAATGCCCCAAGTTGCAAAGGTGTCAAGGCAAGTAGGCCTTTTTTAATCAGAATAAAAGAACTCCCCCAAACCAATGACAAGAAAATAAGGACAATCCATTTTGATGCGGGTTTGTTCATTTCGTTTTTTTGGCAAAAGTCGTCTTTTTCACTCAAAAGTAATAACCCTGAACACTATTTTTCATATCAAAAAAATATCGGCAAAAATCCTTAACCCTCTAGCAACTCGCTTTTTTTCAGTCGTCAACCACCTAATTACTTTCCAAATTGATTTTCTAAAAAATAAAGCTAAATTTGTAAAAACCGCATGGGCATGAAACCACTGTTTTTTATGTTAACTATACTTTTGACAGCCGGATGCAAGGACATCCCTTCCGAAGGTATTGATTATCTACCTGAGCTTGCCCATATTACTTCGAAAACTATTGACAAGGCAATCATATACGAAGTAAATATCAGGCAATATTCATCCGAAGGAACCTTTAATTCTTTTACAAAAAACATCCCGGAACTTAAAAAATTGGGCGTAGATATTATCTGGCTCATGCCCATACATCCCATATCTGTTAAAAACAGAAAAGGTAAACTCGGGAGTCCATATTCCGTTGATGACTTCAGAATGACAAATCCCGATTTTGGCACAGCGGAAGATTTGGATTTTTTGATAGAAACCGCTCACGCAAATGGCATGTATGTAATTACAGATTGGATTAGCAACCAAACCGGCTGGAATCATCGATGGATAACCGAACACCCGGAATATTATGTTCGCAACGAAAAAGGGGAAATACTAGATCCTTCTAATTCAAAAACAGGTGAGTCTTGGGGATGGACAGATGTAGCCGAACTCAATTACGACAATCTCAAAATGAAAGCCGAGATGATTCAAGAAATGCTTTATTGGGTCAGAACGCATAGAATTGATGGTTACAGATTGGATGCTGCCCAAGAAATACCTGATAATTTTTGGAATGAAGCATTCGACAGTATCAAAAAAATAAAACCAGATTTTCTGTTTATAGAAACCGAAAAATCAGATGTTATCCATCAAATAACTGACCTGAATTATGATTATCTCGCACAACAATTGATGAATGGCATTGCAATTGGCAGGAACACTGTAGCGGATTGGGATTCCTATTTTGAACATAAAAAAACTTCCAACGCTAAAAAAATAGTCATCAATTCCACCTCAAATCACGATGAAAACGCCTGGAACGGAACGGTCTATGAAAGGTTAGGCGATGCCGCCGAAACATTTACTGTACTGACCTACTTAATGCCGGGCGTACCGCTTATTTACAACGGGCAAGAGTATGACAACAAAAAAAGATTGCCTTTTTTCGACAAAGATTCCATCAATCATACCAAAGGAACCTATTTTGGGCTCTATGAAAAATTGGGTAGGCTCAAAAAAAATCACCCTGCTCTGAGTGCGCGTATTGATGTGGGCTCTTACGGTCGAATCAGAACCACAAACGACCAAAGATTGCTTGCTTTTTGGCGAGCAAACAATAACGATTCCATCTTATTTGTTGCCAATTTGAAAAACCTTACCAACAAATTCAATCTACCAATAAGTGGAATCTTCAAAGACTATTTTTCTGGGAAAATCATCTCAATCACTCCTGAAACCATTTTTGATTTCAAACCTTGGGAGTACAAAGTTTTAATCAAGCAATAATCGATTGTTTACTTCATGTCTGAAAAATCCATTCCCAATTGTTTTTTTGATGTTATGATCATAGGTGGCGGAGCGGCGGGATTTTTTGCGGCTGCTCAATTGACGGAGTTGAATCCAAAAGCTACCATCGGCATATTGGAACGTGGCGTGGAAGTCATGCAGAAAATAAAAGTTTCGGGCGGCGGTCGATGCAATGTTACCCATGCTTGTTTTGATCCAAAGGAATTGGTCAAATTCTACCCGAGAGGTTCAAAGGAATTATTGGGTGCTTTTTATCGCTTCAATCCGAAAGACACCATGACATGGTTTGAGCGACGTGGTGTGAAACTAAAAACTGAATCCGACGGACGCGTTTTCCCTGTGTCAGATAATTCTCAATCCATCATCCATTGTCTGTTACAACAAACCGAAGAGAAAGGTGTTTCCATTCTAAAAGGGCAGGCTGTCAAATCGATAGTCACCACCGATTCCGGTTGGGAAATCCAAACCAAAACGCATCTATTTAAAACGCAAAAACTCATTGTTGCCACCGGAAGCAATACACAAATTTGGCAGTTGCTGAGTGATTTGGGACATCAAGTCGTGACACCGGTTCCCTCCTTGTTTACATTCAACATAAAAGACGTGAGAATTGAGGGATTGGCAGGCATTTCTGCTTTGGTGAATGTTGCTGTCGAGAAAGAAAAGCTTCAAACAACGGGTGCTTTGCTTATCACGCATTGGGGGATGAGCGGTCCGGCAGTTTTAAAATTGTCCGCTTGGGGTGCAAGAATTCTCTTTGAAAAAAACTATCAGTTCAGTATCGTTGTCAATTGGTTACAAGACACCACTTTCAATGAATCAATTGAAATACTGAAAACCCTCAAACAAAGTCAACCCAAAAAAACCATCGGAGGCAAATCTCCCTTTGATTTTCCCAATCGGTTGTGGGATCGTTTGATTACTGCTGCAAATATCAATCTTGAAACACGTTGGGCTGATCTTTCGCGTGTTCAACTTCAAAATTTAGCGGAACAATTGACCCGATGCCGTTTTGATGTGAATGGCAAAAGCACCTTCAAAGAGGAATTTGTCACTGCGGGTGGCCTTGACTTAAAAGAAATAGATTGTAAAACTTTTGAAAGCAGACTTCATGAAAATCTTTACATCATCGGAGAAGCGCTCAACATAGATGCCGTCACCGGAGGATTCAATTTTCAGAATGCTTGGACTGGCGCAACTTTAGCGGCGCAAGCCATTTTCAGCACTGCGAAAGAAACAAATAAAAAACTTCCTGATAACGCAAACCTCACAGGTTTTTGAAAGCTGTGAGGTTTTACTTATAATAAAAACGGTACAGATATTTTTCGATTTACAAAATCAGCATGGCATCGCCATACGAGTAAAATCTATATTTTTCTTTGATGGCTTCTTCATACGCTTTTTTGAGGAAATCATGTCCTGCAAAGGCTGAAGTCATCATCAACAAAGTCGATTTTGGCATGTGAAAATTGGTAACCATCGCATTGGGAATACTGAAATCGTATGGTGGAAAAATAAATTTATTAGTCCATCCTTGATAGGGATTCAACAAACGATTGGAAGAAACGGAGGTTTCCAACGCTCGAACGACCGTTGTCCCAACTGCGCAAACACGTTTTTTGTTGGCCAACGCATGGTTGATAACATCCGCAGTATCTTGGGTGATGATGGCATCTTCTGAATCCATTTTGTGTTTCGACAAATCCTCCACTTCCACCGGATTGAAAGTTCCCAAGCCTACGTGCAAAGTCACTTCGGGAAAATGGATCCCTTTAATTTCGAGTCTCTTCAACAATTGTTTTGAAAAATGCAATCCGGCTGTTGGTGCCGCAACTGCTCCTTCATGTTTTGCATAAATGGTTTGATATCTTTCGGCATCTTCTGCTTCTACTTCTCTTTTGATGTATTTAGGCAAGGGGGTTTCTCCCAAATCATTCAATGCTTTTCGGAATGATTCATAAGGCCCGTCATACAGGAAACGCAGGGTGCGTCCACGGGAAGTGGTGTTGTCAATAACTTCTGCAACCACATCTTCTGCTTCGCCAAAATAGAGTTTGTTGCCAATCCTGATTTTTCTGGCCGGATCAACCAACACATCCCAAAGGCGTTGCTCTTGGTTGAGTTCGCGAAGTAAAAACACTTCAATCCGCGCACCGGTTTTCTCTTTGTTGCCAAAAAGTCTGGCGGGAAAAACTTTGGTGTTGTTTAAAACCATCACATCTCCCTCGTCAAAATAATTGATTAGATCTTTAAAAAGTTTGTGCTCAATTGTTTTTGTCTTGCGATCAAGCACCATCAAACGAGACTCATCTCTGTTTTCAGCCGGTCTTTCGGCCAATAATTCTTCCGGTAAATTAAAATTAAAATGGGATAGTTTCATAGGGGTGATCTTTGATTTTAAAAGGGTCGTTGAAACCCTTAATTTTCGAGCGGCAAATATACGACCACCAAATAGGCGATGTCAAGTAAATGACTGTTTATTTTGATAAATAGATTTTTAACCTGTTACATAAAGGATTTCACCAAGTCAAAACAAATTTTTGAAACAATACAATCATGGTCTGACTCCACCAAAAGACTATATGAACAAAACATGGAACGGTGGTTGAGCCCCGAAGCGTCGGGATCGAAACCACCGGTTTTTTTTTATGAACTATTCGAAGGTAGCTTAAAAAACAGTTTTCGCAACGGATTGGATGTTATCGGATTTTCCCATAGAATAGTAGTGCAAAACCGGCACACCGGCGGCTATCAACTCTTTACTTTGTGCGACACACCATTCCACGCCCAATTGACGTACTGCCTTGTCGTCTTTGCAGCGCACCACTTCCATCACCAAGTCATCGGGTAAATCCACTTTAAATCGGTGCGGAATCATATTGAGTTGTTTTTTTGTCGCCAAGGGTTTTAAACCGGGTATAATCGGAACGTCAATTCCTTCCTTCCTGCATCGATCGACAAAATCGAAGTATTTCTGATTGTCAAAAAACATTTGGGTGATGATGTAATGTGCTCCGTTTTTAATTTTTTTCTTCAGAAAATGAAAGTCACTTTCCAAGCTCGGTGCTTCCATGTGTTTTTCGGGATAGCCGGCTACGCCGATGCAAAAATCTGTTTGTGCTGAATTCTCAAGTGAATCATCCAAGTATTTCCCTCGATTCATCGCAATGATTTGTTTCACCAACTCTTCTGCATAAGCGTGTCCCTCCTTTTCCGGTTTGAAATAGGTTTCGCTTTTCACCGCATCTCCACGCAAGGCCACCACGTTATCGATTCCCAAAAACCCGAGGTCTATCAGCAGGTTTTCTGTATCTTCTTTGGTAAATCCGCCGCATAAAATATGTGGTACCGCGTCAATTTCATAACGGTTTTGGATAGCCGCGCAAATACCCACCGTTCCGGGTCGTTTTCGAACGACTTTCTTTTCGAGCAATCCGTTCGGCAACTCGTTAAAATCGTACTCCTCTCGGTGATAGGTTACATCTATAAAAGGGGGTTTAAACTCCATCAAAGGATCGATGTGGTCAAAAATAGACTGAATGGTTTGCCCTTTCAAGGGAGGTAAAATCTCGAACGAAAAGAGTGTTTTACCATTCGCCGATTCGATGTGCTCTGTAACTTTCATACCTTAGAATCAAAATATTTTTATTTATTTAATTTTTAGAGACCTGACAGGTTTTAGAAACCTGTCAGGTCTTAAATTTAATATCTATTCAGGTTTCTAAAACCTGTCAGGTCTTAAATTTAATATCTATTCAGCCAAGTTGGGTTGCAACCACCTAAAAGCATCTTCTACTTTCATGCCTTTTCGCTTGGCGTAATCCAATACCTGATCTTGTTTTATTTTTCCCAATCCGAAATATTTTGATTCCGGATGCGCAAAATAAGCTCCGGATACCGATGATGCCGGCCACATGGCCAAACTTTCTGTCAGTTTCACACCGATTCGTTTTTCAACGTCCAACAACTTCCAAATGGTTCGTTTTTCGTTGTGATCCGGACAAGCAGGATAACCCGGTGCAGGACGTATTCCGACATATTTTTCCTTGATTAATTCTTCGTTGGTCAAGGATTCGTTTTGTTGATATCCCCAAAACGCCGTTCGTACTTTCAAGTGCAAATATTCCGCAAAAGCCTCCGCCAATCGATCGGACAAGGCTTTGGCTAAAATCGAATTGTAATCGTCTAAGGCTGCTTTGTACGTATCCGCAATTGCATCGGTTTCAAAACCTGCCGTCACACAAAAAAATCCGAGGTAATCTTTCTTGCTCTCTTCTTTGGGTATGACAAAATCTGCCAAAGCGATGTTGGGAGCGCCAGCTGTTTTTTCACTCTGCTGACGAAGCGTCCGGACAGTTTCTAACAATTTCCCTTCCGTGTCGTAAATTTCAACATCATCATCTGCTACCTGATTGGCAGCAAAAAGCCCAAACACACCTTTGGGTTTCAAACTGTTATTTTGAACCCAACCTCCAAGCAGCTGTTTTGCGTCGTCAAACAAAGATTGTGCCTGTTCGCCCACCACCGCATCGGTCAGAATCGCCGGATATCTTCCGTGCAATTCCCAAGATTGAAAAAAGGGAGTCCAATCGATAAAAGGCAGGAGTGTTTCAATCGAAACCTCTATTTTCTGAACGCCCAAAAAATTGGGTTTCACAGGTTCGTAATTGTCCCACTCAAGGGAAAGTTTATTGGCTCTTGCTTGGGTTATGGTCAAATACTTTTTTTCTTTTTTTCTACCCAGATAATCCGATGACAACTTACTGTATTCTTCACGAATGGCTTTGCTGTATGGTTCATAGGTATCTTTTCCCAAAAGATTACCCGCAACGGTGACAGCGCGCGAAGCATCGTTCACATGAACAACTGCGTGGTCGTATTCCGGCGCAATTTTTACGGCCGTATGCAGGCGAGAAGTAGTTGCGCCACCAATGAGTAAGGGAATCTTCAGTCCCTGTCTTTTCATCTCCTGTGCCAAATAGGCCATTTCGTCGAGCGAAGGTGTTATCAGTCCGCTGAGTCCGATTAAATCGACTTCTTCTTTGCGTGCCGTTTCGATGATTTTCTCCGGCGGAACCATCACACCCAAGTCGATTACTTCATAATTGTTACATCCCAAAACGACTCCCACTATGTTCTTACCAATATCGTGTACGTCTCCTTTGACCGTAGCCATCAAAATTTTACCTGCATTTTTAGATTGCTTTCCTTCTTGCGGGAATTCAAGCTTGGCGGCTTCGATAAATGGAAGTAAATGTGCTACTGCTTTTTTCATTACTCGTGCTG
The DNA here is from genome assembly GCA_002841025.1 of Bacteroidetes bacterium HGW-Bacteroidetes-13. Lineage (GTDB taxonomy): Bacteria > Bacteroidota > Bacteroidia > Flavobacteriales > Flavobacteriaceae > UM-FILTER-40-17. Next base: position 12,201 of record PHDQ01000044.1, read on the forward strand.
ATTTAACCACTTGCGGAAGAAACATTTTCCCCGAGCCAAACAAATCACCGACTACATTCATCCCGTTCATTAAATAGACTTCGATGACTTCCAACGGTCGCTTACAAATCAAGCGCGCTTCTTCTACATCGAGTTCTACAAACTCGTCCAAACCTTTCACCAACGAATGTGTGATGCGCTCTTGCAAAGGAAGTGACCGCCATTCCGAAATCGCTTTTTCAGTTTTTTTGCCGTCGCCTTTAAATTCATCGGCAAAAGTCAGCAACCTTTCGGTGGCATCTTCACGACGATCGAGCAAGACATCTTCTACAAGTTCGAGTAGCTCTTTTGGGATTTCGTCATAAACTTCCAGCATTTCCGGGTTGACGATGCCCATATTCATTCCATGTTGTATTGCGTGATAGAGAAAAGCTGCGTGCATGGCTTCCCGAACGGCATTGTTACCTCTAAATGAAAAGGAAACATTGCTTACGCCTCCGCTCACGTTTGCATAAGGAAGGTTTTTGCGAATCCACTGGGCTGCCAAGAAAAAATCGAGTGCGTTGCGTCGATGTTCTTCCATGCCGGTGGCTACGGGAAAAATATTGGGATCAAAAATGATGTCCTGTGGTGGAAATTTTACTTGATGTACTAAAATATCATACGAGCGTTGACAGATTTCGATTCTTCTTTTCAGCGTATCTGCCTGCCCGTCTTCGTCAAAAGCCATGACGATGATGGCTGCGCCGTATTTCATGATGCGTTTGGCGCGTTCAATAAAAATCGCTTCCCCTTCTTTGAGGCTGATCGAGTTGACCACACACTTTCCTTGAACAACCTTGAGTCCGGCTTCGATAATTTCCCATTTCGAGCTGTCAATCATAATCGGGATACGGGAGATATCGGGTTCGGCAGCAATCAGATTGAGAAACTTGGTCATGGCCTGAACGCCATCCAACAAAGCCTCATCCATGTTGACATCTAATATTTGCGCACC
>PHDQ01000311.1 GCA_002841025.1 Bacteroidetes bacterium HGW-Bacteroidetes-13
GCCGCAATCGGACTTACCATCATGATTCCGGTTTGTCTGTCTTCCGCGATTTACATCACCCAATTTGCGCCGCGATGGATTTCCAGAATTTTAAGAGCCACCATCGATATTTTGGCGGGTATGCCTTCCGTTATCTTCGGCTTGTGGGGCGTTATTACCATTGTTCCCATCGTATCGAATTGGGCCAAACAACAAGGTGCAGATAACCCGACCGGTTATTCAATACTGGCAGCAGGCATCGTGGTTTCCGTATCGGTGATGCCATATGTGCTCAATATGTTGCTCGAATTGTTTGAATCGGTTACTTCCGAACTCAAAGAAACGGCACTTTCGCTGGGTGCGAGTCATTGGCAAGCCATCAAAGACGTGTTTCTCAAAAAACTCAAACCCGGCATCATCGCCTCCTTTACCTTGGGCATGAGCAAATCGTTCGGGGAAACCATCGCCGTACTGATGGTGGTTGGAAACGTCGTACAAATCCCCGGAAGCATTTTTGATGCAGGTTATCCGCTGCCGGCATTGCTGGCAAACAACTATGGCGAAATGATGTCAATTCCGATGTACGACGCAGCACTGATGCTATCGGCATTGATCCTTTTGTTGATAGTCGTATTTTTTAATTACCTGTCACACAAAGTAATCCGTCATTATCAGGCAAAAGCGTGATTAAAAATTATGAAAAAGAACCAATCCCATGAACAATCGCAAAATCGAAACAACCTTTTGGGCGTTCCCCCAACGAAGCCTATTTCATAGCCTTGTTGGGGTCGGGCTATCCGTTCCAATCTTTTTTGGACAGAAAAAGTCCAAAAAAGGATTTCCACTGCTATCCCTAACGCAAAACTTATCATTTACTTCAACCGCTGACAAACTGATTGTTAACCAATAAATAAATATTATGGCACATCTACGATTGGGCGACCTCGCCCCCGATTTCGAAGCAACAACCACCCAAGGTACGATTCGTTTCCACGAATGGCTCGGCAATGCTTGGGCGTTTTGTTTTCACATCCGGCCGATTTCACCCCTGTTTGCACCACCGAGTTGGGCACCGTCGCCAAATTCAAAACCGAGTTTGACAAACGCAACGTGAAAGTAATTGCGCTGAGTGTTGACCCGCTTTCAGACCACAAAAACTGGATCAAAGACATTGAAGAAACCCAAGAAACAACGGTCAATTTCCCCATTATTGCCGACGAAAACAAAAATGTGGCTTCGCTGTACGACATGATTCATCCAAATTCATTGGAAAAAGCAACCGTCCGCTCGGTCTTTGTCATCGGACCGGACAAAAAAATCAAACTCACACTCACCTACCCGGCTTCTACCGGCCGAAATTTTTATGAACTCATCCGCGTGATTGACAGTTTGCAACTGACCGCAAACCATCAACTGGCAACGCCGGCCAATTGGGAAAAAGGCGACGATGTGGTGATTTCCCCTGCAGTAAGTGACGAAGACGCAGCCAATCGTTTCCCCGGTTTCAGAAAAGTGAAACCTTATTTACGCTTGACAAAAGCACCGGAGACGAAGTAAAAATAGCTTTCGGCTGTTCATATATGGTCACGGCCAACCGCTAAAGGCTAAAAGTTAACAGCTAAAAGCCAAATTCAAAATAGACCCACAATTCGTATGCAAGTGAATAAATATCAAACAGAAAAAATTGTCAAAATTGCCTTAGGCATTGTTACTTTGCTGATTGTAGTGGTTTTGTTCAGCATCATTGCAGGAATTTTCATCAAAGGCATACCGGCACTCACTTGGGACATCGTCAGTCAGGTGCCGAAAGGCGGTTATTATTTTGGCAAAGAAGGGGGTATTTTGAATGCCATCATCGGCTCTTTGTACCTCGCCATTGGAGCCTCTTTGATTGCCTGCATCATCAGCATACC
>PHDQ01000312.1 GCA_002841025.1 Bacteroidetes bacterium HGW-Bacteroidetes-13
AAAAGCGTTATTCGCATCGCCTTCCCAACCGCCGGGGAAATCTTTTCGGATGTCGCCGTCGCCTTTGCTTTTATCGCCCGCCATTCCGATTTCCGAGCCGTAATATACCTGCGGAATGCCGCGAACGGTCGCGATGAGTGTCATCGCCAAACGATATTTATCAAAGTCGTTTTTGTAAATCTGATTGATTCGGTTGGTGTCGTGGTTTTCGGCAAACACCAAGATGTTGTCGATGTTCGGATACAAAAAATCATTTGAAAAATTCTCATACGCCCGCATAATGCCTTCATTTTGCCAACTGAATTTGGTTTGTTCATCAAACATCACACTGATGGCATCGTGTAGGGTGAAATCCATCACGCTGGGCAAATTGGAGTTGTAGTTTTGGATGGCACCAATTTCGCTGTCTTTTTGCCAATAAGCCATTTGTGCTTGGCTGTGCATCCACACTTCTCCGACGATGTTGAAATTTGGGTATTCGTCCATGATGGCTTTGGTCCAGGTGGCGATGCCTTCTTTGTCATTGTAAGAATACGTATCGACGCGCAGACCGTCCAAACCGGCGAATTCTATCCACCAAATGGCATTTTGAATCAAGTAGTTGAGCACGATTGGGTTGCTCTGGTTGATGTCGGGCATGGTGGTGTCAAACCAGCCGTCCATACAAGCCGCGATGTCGATTTGAGCTGCATTTGAGTCGAATTGAGTGGTCATGCGGTAGTTGCTTCTCCTGAAACCGCCATTGTCCGGCCATTGGTGAATCCATTCCGGGAAAGGCAAATCGCGAATCAGCCAATGTTTGCTTCCCCAATGGTTGGTCACGTAGTCCATGACGAGTTTCATCTTGCGTTGGTGAAGTTCGTCAGCCAAATTTTTGTAGTCTTCATTGCTTCCGAAACGTGGATCGATACGATAGTAATCGCTTTGTGCATAGGTGTGGTAGGAATATTTGGGTTCGTTGTCTTCGAGCAGTGGCGTACTCCAAAGCGCGGTGATGCCCAATTCTTTCAGGTAATCCAAGTGTTTGATAATCCCTTCGATGTCGCCACCGTGTCGTCCGCTGTCAAAACCTCGGTTGGGTTTTTCTGCCATGTCGGGTTGCGAATCGTTTTTCGGATTGCCGTTGGCAAAGCGGTCGGGCATGAGAAGATACATCATATCAGATGAATCAAAGCCTTTTCGTGAAGCGGAGTTTTCGACCCTGGTTTTCAGTTCGTAGGTGTATTTGTACATTGTTTTTTTACCATCTTTGAGCAGTATGTCAAAAGTTCCCGGATTTAGATTTGCGGTGTTGACGGTTACAAAAATATAATTCGGATTGGCGGGTTTGAAAACGTCCAATGCGGTCATTCCGTTGGTCAAAACCACATCGCATTTGGCTATTTTATTGCCGTAGAGCATGATTTGCAATTCGGTGTTTTCCATTCCTGCCCACCAAAAAGGTGGTTCTACTTTTTTGATTTGTGCAAACGCGGTGATTGAAACAATCAGCAACAGATAAAGTATTTTTTTCATGGTATTGTAAATATAGTAATGTGTTGTTTTATAAATAGTTACTAATTTGGGCGTTTTTTGGATACATTTTCTAAAAATACGCAGTAAAAATGGTGTGGAGAAAAATCTGCAAGAAAATTTCGGCTTGCTTTTTTCTGAAATATTTCAGTTCCGGGTCGGGTGTTTTTTGAATCGCAGTATTTTAAATTTTTTTGAAGCCAATCCGATGAAATTAATTGTCCTTTTCGAGTTTTAGTTTCTCTTTTAAGTAGGTCTCCAATTTTTCAAATGTCGGATTGTTGGCGACAATTGTACCTTGCTCATCAACCAAATATGTATTGGGTATAAAACTCACATCATAAGCCTCTTGAATTTTACTGGGATAGCTGTT
>PHDQ01000313.1 GCA_002841025.1 Bacteroidetes bacterium HGW-Bacteroidetes-13
CAAAACGGTTTACATCGTTAACTGCTCTAAAAAAATCCCAATTTCTTTTTATCGTAAGAAATCAACATGTTTTTGGTTTGGCGGTAATGTGCCAACATCATCAAATGGTTTTCTCTGCCGAAGCCTGATTTTTTGTAACCGCCAAAGGGCGCATGTGCCGGATAGGCGTGGTAACAGTTCACCCATACCCTACCCGCTTTGATGGCACGCGGCACCTGATACAACTCATGCGCATCGCGAGTCCAAACGCCGGCACCCAATCCGTAGAGTGTGTCGTTGGCTATTTCGATGGCTTCTTCGGTGGTTTTAAAAGTAGTCACGCAGACAACCGGGCCAAATATTTCTTCTTGGAAAATACGCATCTTGTTGTTGCCTTTGAAAAGCGTCGGTTGTATGTAATATCCACCCGACAAATCGCCGTCTAATTTTTGTACATCGCCACCACACAGCAGTTCGGCGCCTTCTTCTTTGCCTAATTTGAGGTAGGATCTGATTTTTTCGTATTGATCGTTCGATGCCTGTGCGCCCATCATGGTCGAGCTGTCCAACGGATTGCCCATTTTGATGGCTTTGGTTCGTGCCACCACGCGGCTCATAAACTTATCGTAGATGCTTTCATGCACCAATATTCTGGAAGGACAAGTACAAACTTCCCCTTGATTGACTGCAAACAAAACCGCTCCTTCAATGGCTTTGTCAAAGAAATCATCGTCGGCATCAGCTATGGACGGGAAGAAAATATTGGGGGATTTTCCGCCCAATTCCATGGTTACGGGTATCAAATTTTCGGAAGCGTATTGCATGATCAAACGTCCGGTGGTGGTTTCTCCGGTAAACGAAACTTTGGATATTCGCGGCGATTGTGCGAGCGGTTTTCCGGCTTCGGGACCAAAACCTGTCACGATGTTCAACACGCCCGGTGGAATCACGTCTTTGAGCAATTCCATCAGACACATAATGGACGTTGGCGTTTGTTCGGCCGGTTTGACCACCGTGCAACAACCCGCAGCCAAGGCCGGTGCAATTTTCCAAGTCGCCATCAGCAACGGAAAATTCCACGGAATAATTTGTCCAACAACGCCAAGCGGTTCGTGCAAGCAAATGCTTACCGTGTGCTCGTCATGCTCGGAAATCGTGCCTTCTTCGGCGCGAATGACACCCGCAAAATACCGGAAATGATCAATGACCAAAGGCAAATCGACATTGACAGACTCGCGGATGGGCTTGCCGTTGTCGATGGTTTCGATGACGGCCAATGTTTGCAGATTGGCTTCAATGACATCGGCGATTTTGTTTAAAACACCAGAACGGTAAGCGGGAGAGGTTTTGCTCCAAGTTGCAAAGGCTTTGTGTGCGGCATCCAATGCTAAATCGATGTCTTCTTTGCCGGAACGGGCAGCTTGGGTAAAGACTTTCCCGTCGATGGGACTGACGTTGTCAAAATATTCGCCTTTGACCGGTGGTACGAATTTTCCACCAATAAAGTTGTCATACCTGCTTTTGAAAACAGGTTTTTGAGGTAAGTTTGCCATGATTCTCTTATTTTAAAATGGGTTAATAACAATGTAAAATCTGCGAGTTTAAAAAATAAACCCGAAAACTCCTCAAATTTAACTAAAATGTGTGTGAAAATAACCCAATTGATGAAATTATTATCGGTGGCAAGTTGAATTAACACATTGAATTTATCTTTTTATTGTTTGCTTTTCGCTGTTTATAGTTTCGACACAAATTACAAAATCTCATCTGTAACTATTCAGCTATTCAAATGAATTTCGTTTTAACCGTCACTTCGCGTGGTTTTTAATAGTAATGCGACTGCTTTACTATTAAAAATTGCCTGTCT
>PHDQ01000045.1 GCA_002841025.1 Bacteroidetes bacterium HGW-Bacteroidetes-13
GTTGATTTAGCCAAAGCGCATATTGTCGCCTTGGAAAGACTGCTCTCAAATAAAAATAAAGACGCTTATGAATGTTTCAATATTGGAACCGGCATGGGAAGTTCTGTATTGGAAATTATAAAAACTTTTGAAAAGGTAAGCGGTCAAAAATTACCCTACAAAATTGTAGAAAGAAGAGCAGGGGACGTAGTTGCGGCTTTTGCAGATACTACCTTAGCCAACAAAGAATTAGGTTGGACGGCTCAGTTATCTTTGGAAGAGTCTTTACGGTCTTCTTGGGCATGGGAAAAGAAAATCAGAACATAAAAATCCATAAAAGATTGCAGTTGCACAATATTTGTCAAATTCGTAACATTACGGAAACAAATTAATGCTAATTCCATGTCCGAAAATAAATTGACCTCAGAAAAAGAAACGCCGATTATTTCCAATCCGCAATTAAGTATTTGGGAAGCCTTGATTCCGGTAATTGCATTGGTGGGAATGTTGGCTTACAATGTGTTGGCTGTTTACAAGGATGATGCGTTAAATGGATCCAATCAATTTATTTTGTTGTTGGGCGGTGCAGTTGCTGCCATCGTTGGTTTTCGTAACAAAGTTTCCTATGACCGTATGCTGGAAGAAGTTGCAAACAATCTCAAATCGACTTCCGGCGCAATATTGATTCTTTTGATGGTAGGTGCTTTGTCCGGAACTTGGTTGGTGAGTGGCATCATCCCTTCGATGATCTATTACGGTTTGCAAATCCTCAATCCAACCATATTTTTGTTTGCCTGTGTGATTATATGTGCTATTATTTCAATTGCGACGGGGAGTAGTTGGACGACTTCAGCTACTGTGGGAATTGCTTTGGTCGGCATTGGAAACGCTTTGGGTATTCCCACGGGTATGACTGCCGGAGCCGTGATTTCAGGTGCCTATTTTGGCGATAAAATGTCGCCGTTGAGCGACACCACCAACTTGGCTCCCGCAATGGCCGGAACCGATCTTTTTACACACATCCGTTATATGGCATTGACGACCGTTCCAAGTATGATAATCACATTGATTATTTTTCTGATAATAGGTTTCAATTTAGATACCGTAGGAAAACCCGACACAAAGTCGATTCTTACTTCCATCGATGAGGTGTTTTATATTTCTCCCTGGCTTTTTTTAGTGCCTGCAATTGTTATTTTTATGATAGTTCGGAAAACACAACCACTGATTGCACTGTTGGTAGGCACGCTTTTAGGAGGAATTTTCGCTTTGATATTTCAACCTGATTTGGTGGTTAAAGTTGCAGAAGGCAGTCTGTTTGATTTTAAAACAGCATACAAAGGCGTGATGAATGCCATAACCATCGAGACCAATATTGCTACATCAAACAAAGAGCTCAATGACTTATTTACTGCCGGTGGCATGAAAGGGATGTTGGGAACCATTTGGCTTGTTATATGCGCCATGGTTTTTGGTGGCGTGATGGAGGCAATCGGCGCATTGACTCGTATCACTGACTCACTTTTAAAAATGTTTCACACGGTTTTCGGCCTTTTTGCCAGTACCGTCGCGAGTTGTATAGCTTTAAATGTGACCGCATCCGATCAGTATTTATCTATCGTTGTTCCGGGTAGGATGTTTGCCAAAGCTTACAAAGACAAAGGGCTCGCACCTGAAAATTTGAGCAGAACACTGGAAGATTCCGGAACGGTAACTTCTGTCTTGGTTCCATGGAATACTTGTGGGGCCTATCAAAGCGGCGTGTTGGGTGTGGATACGTTGTCCTATCTTCCTTATGCATTTTTCAACATCATCAGCCCATTTATGACTTTGACTTTTGCGCTTTTCAACATCAAAATAAAATTGTTGGTTTCCAATATCAAAAAGTAGTTTTTTGATATAAAGCAAGTTTCTGTATCGCGACGTATTATAAAACAAAAAAGAGGTCAATAACGACCACTTTTTTAGTTAAAAGACGAAGTTATTACAAGTTCAAATCAAATCGGTCAAGATTCATCACCTTGTCCCAAGCTGCAACAAAGTCAGTAAGGAATTTCATTTGAGAATCCTCGCAAGCATACACTTCAGCGATGGCTCTGAGCTCTGAGTTAGATCCAAAGATAAGATCAACGCGAGTCGCCGTCCATTTCGCTTCCCCTGTTTTGCGGGCACGACCCACAAATTCATTTTGTGCATCAGAAGTTGCCTTCCAAGTCGTTTCCAAATCGAGTAGATTTACAAAGAAATCGTTTGTGAGTGTCTCCGGATGCTTCGTGAATATTCCATGTTTAGAATGATCGAAGTTTGTGTTTAGGACACGCATACCACCAACGAGAACCGTCATTTCAGGTGCAGTGAGCGTCATCAATTGCGACTTGTCAATCAGCATGTCTTCCGCGCTTACAGCATGTTTTGGCTTGAAATAATTACGGAATCCGTCAGCAGCAGGTTCTAATACGGCAAAAGATTCCACATCCGTTTGTTCTTGTGATGCATCGGCTCTTCCCGGTGTAAAAGGGACAGTTATTTCACGACCGGCATTCTTCGCTGCCTTCTCGATAGCTGCACATCCGCCAAGTACAATCAAATCAGCCATCGAAACCTGCTTACCGTCTTTGTTGAAATCTTTTTGGATGCTTTCAAATGTCTTCAAAATTTTGGCAAGTTGCGAAGGATTGTTCACTTCCCAATCTTTTTGAGGTGCTAAACGAATGCGTGCGCCATTCGCTCCACCGCGTTTGTCAGAACCGCGGAAAGTTGATGCGGATGCCCATGCAGTTGACACCAGCTGAGATATAGTCAATCCCGAAGCAAGGATTTTAGATTTTAATAAAGCAATGTCTTTATCGTCAATCAGTTTGTGGGTAACTGCAGGAATTGGGTCTTGCCAGATAAGTACTTCTTTTGGTACCTCCGAACCGAGATAGCGGGTAATGGAACCCATATCACGATGTGTTAGTTTGTACCAAGCTCTTGCAAAGGCAGCTGCAAACGCATCAGGATTGTCTAAAAAGTGTCTTGAAATTTTTTCATAAGCAGGATCTACCCGCAAGGCAAGATCGGTTGTCAGCATGATAGGCACATGACGTTTTGATGAATCGTGGGCATCCGGTACCGTATCTGCGCCCATGCCGTGTTTTGGTTTCCATTGATGTGCACCGGCCGGACTTTTGGTCAATTCCCATTCATAGCCAAACAGATTCCAAAAAAAGTTATTGCTCCATTTGGTAGGGGTAGAAGTCCAGGCACCTTCCAGACCACTTGTGATGGTGTCGCCAGCATTGCCACTGCCAAAAGTGTTTTTCCAACCAAGACCTTGTTCTTCTATGCCAGCGGCTGCTGGCTCTCTTCCTACATATTTATTTGGATCTGCGGCACCATGTGTTTTTCCAAAGGTATGTCCGCCAGCTATCAGCGCAACCGTTTCTTCATCGTTCATTGCCATACGACCAAAGGTCTCACGAATATCCTTAGCTGCCGCGAGCGGATCGGGATTGCCATTGGGTCCTTCCGGGTTTACATAAATAAGTCCCATCTGAACAGCTCCAAGCGGATTTTCCAGTTCACGATCTCCCGTGTAGCGTTTGTCTCCCAACCAATCTGTTTCAGAACCCCAATAGACATCTTCTTCAGGCTCCCAAACGTCTTCACGTCCGCCACCAAATCCGAAGGTTTTGAAGCCCATGGATTCTAAGGCGCAATTACCGGCAAGAATCATCAGATCTGCCCACGAAATTTTTTTGCCATATTTCTTTTTGATAGGCCATAGCAACAGACGCGCCTTGTCGAGGTTTGCATTGTCAGGCCAGCTGTTTAGAGGTGCAAAACGCTGCGTACCCGAACCACCACCGCCACGTCCGTCTGATATGCGGTAAGTGCCTGCACTGTGCCAAGCCATTCGAATGAAAAAAGGACCGTAATGACCATAGTCGGCAGGCCACCAGTCTTGTGAAGTTGTCATCAGATTGAAAATGTCTTTTTTCACAGCTTTTAAATCCAAAGACTTGAATTCCTTTGCATAATCGAACGTTTCTCCCATCGGATTAGACAGCGATGAATTTTGTCGTAGAATGTTCAATTTTAACTGATTGGGCCACCAGTCGCGGTTTCTAGTTCCCGATCCGGCACTTTGCTTTAAAGCACCACCGGAAAAAGGACATTTACTCCCGTCGTTGATTGAATTGCCTTCTGAAATATGCGAATTTTTATTGCTTTCCATAATACAATTGTTTAATTAAATTTTAAATGAATCATGCTAAGTTACTATTTTTTAAACAAATAATTCTTTTTTATAATCGATAATAACTATGGTAGTATCTAAAATTTCTAATCAACGTAAAAAGTTCTTCTTGACGAAAAACATCAACAATTCTACCAATGACAGCATAGATAATTACAATTGCAAACTATTTTATTTTGACAAGCTTTTGCAGTAATTTTGCAGCGTAAAAAAAGTAACATTAAAAACATTAAAAATTATGTCATTAGTAGGAAAAAAATTCCCTAACATTTCAGTAGATGCTATCTCATTTATGGGAGATAATTTAAAAATTAACGTTTTAGAAGAGGCAATCAATAACAAGAAAAAAGTGTTGTTGTTTTGGTATCCAAAAGATTTTACATTTGTATGCCCAACCGAATTACACGCATTTCAAGCTGTATTAGAAGAGTTTGAAAAAAGAAATACCATGGTAATTGGTGCGTCTTGTGATACCAACGAAGTGCATTTTGCTTGGTTGAATACGCCAAAAGACAACGGCGGAATCGAAGGTGTGACTTATCCGATTTTAGCAGATACCAACCGCAACCTTTCCTCCGCTTTGGGTATCCTTGATTTGCAAACTTCTACGTATAATGAAGAAACTGACACCCTCGTTTATGAAGGTTCAAACGTGACTTATCGAGCCACTTATTTGGTGGATGAAGATGGGAAGGTTTTTCATGAAAGCGTAAACGACATGCCATTGGGACGCAACGTAAACGAATATCTCCGTTTGTTAGATGCTTATACACATGTGCAAACCAAAGGTGAAGTTTGCCCAGCAAATTGGGAAGAAGGCAAAGAAGCCATGCATGCTACCCGCGAAGGTGTTGCCGAATATTTAAGTCACTAAATTCGGTGCCATGTTTACAGAATTAACAGCAGATAATCTCAACGAACTCATCACCGGAAATGATATTGTTATTGTGCAATACGCCGCCGGATGGTGTGGCAATTGTCGATTGATGAAACCCAAATTTAAAAAACTCGCTGAGTCTAATGAAAATGTGGTATTTGTGGTTGCTGATGCGGAGAAATTTCCCGAATCACGCAAATTAGCAAAAGTGGATAATTTACCTACTTTCGCGGCATTCCGTGCGGGAAAACTTCAAAATCAGGTGCAAACCAACAAATTTGAACTCCTTAAAGAATTCGTCGATGAAGCTGCCGGTAATTAGACATTTGCAACGAAACAATACGGTTGATGAATTGGAACAAACCGTCAAGGTACTGGAATCTTTTTCCGAATACCAAGGAATTAAGGATGAAGAGATGGACGTAATTGGCGAACTGATTACCAATCTTTGCGGCGCAGTGGAGGTTCACAAAATGATAGAATCCGGTGTGCCGGAACGCGATGCTGCCAATCGTTTTGTGAAAAAAGTTTTGGGATCTATCGACCAATAATTATTTATTTTGAATAGATAAACTGTCAATCTGCAACAGATTGGCAGTTTTTTTTATAAATTGCAGTAAAAATAAAACAATCACAATTATGGCAACTATCACACTCAAAGGAAACCCCGTTCACACATTGGGTGAACTTCCAAAAAAAGGTTCAAAAGCAGCTGATTTTGAATTGGTTAAAAATGATTTATCAACTGTTTCGCTAAAAGATTTTGCAGGTTCAAACCTCGTTCTCAATATTTTTCCGAGCATCGACACCGGAACTTGCGCGACATCGGTCAGAAAATTTAACGAATCAGCCGCAAAACTTAACAACACCAAAGTGCTTTGCATTTCAAGAGATTTACCTTTTGCGCAAGCGCGATTTTGCGGAGCGGAAGGAATTCAAAATGTGTTGACATTGTCGGATTTTAGTGCAGGCGCATTCGGAAAAGCATACGGTTTGGAAATTATAGACGGCCCGCTCAAAGGACTTCATTCAAGAGCCGTAGTGGTTGTTGATGAAACTGGAAAAGTGATTTACTCTCAACAAGTATCGGAGATTGTGGACGAACCGGACTACGCGGCGGCCTTAAACTCACTTCAGTAAATCATGCAAAAGAATCAGAGTTTCATCACCGGACGCTTGTTCAGTTTTTACTACGCTTTCAAAGGAGCTTGGGTATTGATAACCACAGAGCACGCGGCGATGGTTCAATTTGTAGCGGCTGTTACCATCACAGCAATGGGATTTATTTTTAACATCTCAACGACAGAATGGGCCTTACAAACATTAGCCATCGGCATGGTGATGGGATCTGAAGGATTAAACACGGCTTTAGAAAAGATAGCCGATTTTATACATCCCGATTATCACGAGAAAATCGGGCAAATCAAAGACGTGGCAGCCGGTGCTGTTTTTATCGTGGCTATTTGCGCGTTTGTAATAGGATGTCTGATTTATATACCAAAGATGATTTAGCAAATTAAAGCCAAACTCAAATCACCGATTTAAGCCCCGAAACTTGGATGTCGTGGTGAGACACATTGTAGAGAACTTTTCCCTTTTGAATTACCAACAATTGCGGCGATTCGTGAATGGCGTGGTATCTGAAAGCGATTTCTTTAGATAAATCCCTGTAAGACAATAAGTCCAGAAAATAAAATTTGATATTTTCCCCTTCCAGATCAAATTCTTGTTCAAATCTTCTCAAAACCGAACGACTGATTCCACAACGGGTACTGTGTTTGAAAATCACCACTGACTGATTCTCTGAAATGATATCTATTTCGTCCAATTGTTTGGTGTCTGTCAGTTGTATCCAAGGTATCAAAACAGAAGTTTGATTTGATTCCGATCTAGATCCGCCGAAAAAATTTCCTAAAAGTCCCATAACATTCTTTTTTTGTGTAAAACTACTTAAATTTTCTTTCCGATTCAAGAATCGGCAAATCATTGATGCTCGCGTATCTTTTTTTCATCAATCCGTTGTTGTCAAATTCCCAATTTTCATTCCCATAAGCCCGAAACCATTGATTGTCTTTGTTTCTGTATTCGTATTCAAACCGAACAGCGATGCGGTTTTCGTGATGCGACCAATATTCTTTTTTTAATTTATACTCCAATTCAGATTCCCATTTTCGTGTCAAAAACTCTTTGACAGCTTCTCGTCCGTTTATGAATTCCGTTCGGTTTCTCCATTCGGTGTCCGGTGTGTAAGCCAAACTCACTTTCTCCGGATTTTTGGAATTCCAAGCATCCTCAGCAGCCTGTATTTTTTGTTTTGCAGTTGCTTCAGTAAAAGGAGGAAAAGGTGGTTTTTGTTCCATGATATTTTTTAACGGTTTTGTCGAAAATTGAAACGATTTCTTTCAGCCAACAAAAATGTTTGATTAATGTCAAAATGGCTTGAAAAACAAATTTTTAATAGACAAATTGTCCGTTGTTAGACTTCGGAACAGACTTTGCGAAGTTAAGTTAAAAAAACAATTCGTTTAAAATTTTAACGAGATGAACTTAGATAAATTCACCATAAAGTCGCAAGAAGCGATACAAACTGCGCAACAAATCGCGCAAGAAATGGATCACCAACAAATCGAAAATGAACATTTGTTCAAAGCTCTTTTGCAAACGGATCAGTCGGTGTTGCCTTTTTTGTTTAAAAAACTCAACGTAAACATCGGACTTGTCGAGCAGTTACTCGATGCAATCCTCAAAGGTTTTCCAAAAGTTTCCGGCGGTCAACAACTGCTTTCAAGAGAAATTTCTTCAACCCTGATGGAAGCAAGTATTTTGGCAAAAAAAATGAATGACGATTTTGTTTCCATCGAACATCTGTTTTTGGCACTGCTCAAATCTAAAAGCAAAATTGCGCAAATTCTCAAAGATCAAGGTGTCAACGAAAAAGATTTGAATACGGCTATCGCTGAACTTCGAAAAGGGGAGCGCGTCACAACGGCAAGTGCCGAAGAAACTTATAATTCGTTGAACAAATACGCAAAAAACCTCAATCAATTGGCCAACGACGGCAAGTTAGATCCCGTGATAGGTCGTGATGAAGAAATCAGGCGTGTGTTGCAAATTCTTTCTCGCCGGACTAAGAATAACCCCATTTTGGTGGGTGAACCGGGTGTGGGAAAAACAGCCATCGCAGAAGGATTGGCACATCGGATTATCCAAGGTGATGTGCCCGAAAACCTGAAAGACAAAACTATTTTTTCGCTGGATATGGGTGCACTCATCGCCGGTGCCAAATACAAGGGCGAATTTGAAGAACGACTTAAAGCCGTTATCAAAGAAGTCACCAACGCCGATGGTAATGTGATTCTTTTTATCGACGAAATTCACACTTTGATTGGTGCCGGTGGAGGAGAAGGTGCCATGGATGCCGCCAACATACTCAAACCCGCATTGGCGCGTGGTGAACTCAGAGCCATCGGTGCAACCACCAACAACGAATATCAAAAATATTTTGAAAAAGACAAGGCACTTGAGCGCCGTTTTCAAAAAATCATGGTGGAAGAACCTGACACCGAAAGTGCCATTTCCATACTGCGGGGTATCAAGGAAAAATATGAAACTCACCACAAAGTTCGCATCAAAGATGAAGCCATCATCGCTGCGGTTACCTTGTCCAATCGATACATCACCAATCGGTTTTTGCCGGACAAAGCCATCGATTTGATGGATGAAGCTGCTTCAAAATTGCGGATGGAAATCAATTCTAAACCGGAAGAACTCGATGTGTTTGATCGTAAAATCATGCAACTCGAAATCGAAATTGAAGCCATCAAAAGAGAGAAAGATGAAGCCAAGTTGAAGGCACTCAATCTGGATTTAGCCAATCTAAAAGAATCTCGAAATGAGATATTTGCCAAGTGGCAAAGTGAAAAAGAAGTGGTTGATAACATTCAAAAATTCAAAGAAGAAATTGAGCATTTCAAGTTGGAAGCCGAGCGCGCCGAGCGTGAAGGGGATTACGGTAAAGTAGCCGAGCTTCGCTACGGAAAAATCAAAGATGCGCAAGTGCAGTTGGACAAATTTGAAGCGCAATTGGCAGAAAATCAATCGGGTAGTTCGTTGATTAAGGAGGAAGTAACAGCAGAAGACATTGCAGAAGTTGTCGCCAAATGGACTGGAATTCCGCTGTCTAAAATGTTGCAGAGCGATCGGGAAAAGCTACTGTATCTCGAAGACGAGTTGCATAAACGAGTCGTGGGACAAGAAGAAGCCATCGTTGCTGTTTCTGATGCCATTCGCCGAAGCCGTGCCGGATTGCAAGACGCCAAGAAACCAATCGGAACTTTTTTGTTTCTCGGTACTACCGGCGTTGGAAAAACCGAATTGGCCAAAGCCCTTGCAGAATATTTATTTGATGATGAAAACGCCATTACGCGTATTGACATGAGCGAATATCAGGAAAGACATGCGGTCAGTCGTTTGGTTGGCGCACCTCCGGGTTATGTAGGCTATGACGAAGGCGGTCAACTTACGGAGGCCGTTCGCAAAAAACCGTATTCCGTGGTGCTGCTCGATGAAATTGAAAAAGCACATCCGGATACGTTTAATATCTTATTACAAGTATTGGATGAAGGCCGATTGACCGACAACAAAGGCAGATTGGCAGATTTTAAAAATACCATCATCATCATGACCTCCAATTTGGGAAGTCAGATTATTCAAGAGAAATTTGAAAATTTAAAAGGTGCTGTTGAAGCCGCTTCTGAAGTTGCGAAAATTGAGGTAATCAATTTGTTGAAACAAACCATTCGTCCGGAATTTATCAATCGGATTGATGAAATTATCATGTTTACTCCTTTGACCGAAAAAGACATCAAGCAAATTGTCCGACTGCAACTCAAATCGGTTTCAAAAATGTTGATAGAACAGCACATTACTTTGGATTCGACCGAAGAGGCAATTTCTTGGCTTGCTGAGAAAGGTTACGATCCGCAGTACGGAGCCAGACCGGTCAAACGATTGATTCAACGAGAAATTCTCAACAAACTATCCAAAGAAATTCTTTTGGGAAATGTAAAAACAGAAAGTGTTGTGCTGTTGGATGCATTTGATGAAGGATTGGTTTTTAGGAATCAACCCGAAATTGAAGTCTAAAGTATAAGCCCGGTTTGAGAAAGCCGGGTTTTTAATTTTTAAGTTTTTCTATCAATTGATTGTCAAAATCTTTCTTCAAAGCGGTAAGTTCAGTCACGTTTTCGTTGGGAACGGCAATTGAAAGTACGTAATGGGCTATTTTCCATGCTCCGTTTTCCAATTTTAACACACCTGAACCTCGACAAATACCCATTTGGGTTTCTAACAGCTCATCAAACCAAGCCCTGTTTTCATTCACATAAACATGTCTTTCAAGTGGGGTGAAATTCCACGCTTTGCCACGATCAAAATAGGGTTTGGCAAAAGTCTTAAAAGCATTTCCTTCCCAATACTCGGTCGCATCGGTTCCGATAAAAACAGCATCGGATGTCATCAACCCGAAATAGGCATCGAAATTTGCCTCACCGGCGGCTTTATGCCAATCGTTTAGAACAATTTCAATTTGACTTTGCGCTCTTTCCTGAGCCGAAAGAGCTTGAAAACCAATGAGAAACAAAGCGAAGAAAAATGTTTTTGATTTCATATTTGTAAAATTTAATTGTACCATTTGTATATTGTCTTTTGACAATTGCCAATTTTGTCCATCTCTAATCAAGCGTGTCCAACAACTCCGGATTGGGTTGAAACAAATTGATTTTATTCAACTGAACATACAAGCCGTTGTAGGCCGTTTGAATTTCCTTTAAATCTTGATTAAACACCGAATCTGAGATGTCCACATCAATCAAATCATCTTGTAGTTTCATCACAAATGTCCGCATAACCTGCATCCGGCTGATGATTTTTTTGTCTTTGGCTGCTTCGGGAATTTCACCTTCAAAAAAAGTGTTGGTAGCTTCCACCAAGACATCGTAATTGTGCATCACTTCCCATTTGCTTTTTCCGAAAAATGAGTTTAGGAATTGATCATATTCGTTCAATGCCCGCCATTCATTGATGATATCGACGGCATTTGGGAGCGGTTGTGGCTTTTGAAAAACAATTTGAGCGGTGCTAATTTTAGAAATGCTGTCTTTTTTAACTTGCGCTATTTGTGAGGCAGTTTGCTTTTTATCAGATTGGCAAGCGATGGAAAGAAGTAAAAATAAAGTCAATAATAATCGCATGGATGCAGTGTTATGAATCAGTGTGATGGACAAAGATAATAAATATTAGTGCCACAAAATTGAAAGTCAATGTAGCCTTCTCTGCGAACTATTCCAAATATTGAATTTGCTTTGGTACTTTTGCATAAAATTAATTACAGATGGATTATTTTTCCTCAAATTTTCGATTGGGCATACTCGGTGGCGGTCAATTGGGCAAAATGTTGTTGACCGAAACCCAAAAGTGGGATGTACAAACCGCTATTTTAGATTCATCACCCGAAGCACCGGCAAAAGTGGGGTGCGATCATTTTTCGGTCGGTGATTTGATGGATTTTGACACAGTCTATCGTTTTGGAAAACAGGCAAATGTGCTGACCATCGAAATAGAACACGTCAACATCGAAGCACTTGAAAAGCTTGAATCGGAAGGCGTGTTGGTTTATCCGCAACCGCTTATTTTGAAAATTATTCAAAACAAAGCATTGCAAAAGCGATTTTACAGAAAACATCAAATACCGACGGCTCCATTTGAAGTTTTTGAAAACATATCCGAATTGAAAAATGCGATTTCAGAAGCAAAAATTAAATTTCCGTTTGTCTGGAAAAGCACGCAATTCGGCTACGACGGCAATGGAGTGAAGGTGGTTCGTCAACTTTCGGATTTGAATAATTTAAATGACACGGCTTGTATCGCTGAAACGTTGATTCCCTTTAAAAACGAGTTGGCAGTGATTGTTGCGCGATCTGCTTCGGGTGAAGTCAAGACTTATCCGGTGGTGGAAATGGAGTTCCATCCCGAGGCCAATCAAGTAGAATATGTGATTTGTCCTGCGCGGATTGCTGCTTCAGTAGCTGAAAAAGCACAAAAAATTGCCCTTGAGGTTTCGGAAGCTTTCGGTCATGTAGGCTTGTTGGCAGTGGAATTATTTCAGACACAAGATGATGAGATTTTGGTCAACGAAGTGGCACCGCGTCCGCACAACAGCGGACATTACAGCATCGAGGCAAGTTTCACAAATCAGTTTGAACAACACATTCGCGCGATACTCAATTTGCCCTTGGGTGTGACAGATAGTTTGGTGGCAGGAATCATGGTCAATTTGGTAGGAGAAGTTGGTTTTTCGGGGGATGTAGTGTATAAAAACATTGAAAAAATATTGAAAATGAAAGGCGTCACGCCCCACATTTACGGCAAAAAACAAACCCGTCCGTTTCGCAAAATGGGTCACGTCACCATTGTTCATTC
>PHDQ01000046.1 GCA_002841025.1 Bacteroidetes bacterium HGW-Bacteroidetes-13
TGAATATATTGGCGCGATTCAAAGGTGAAAACGGTTTTGAAAACGTTTCTAACATACCGGTAGAAATCTTTCAAGTAATTGAAGATGACAGTTTGGTCAGTTTGGGAACAGATGAAACAGATGGCAATGGTGTTTCAAAATTTGTCATAAAAAATTACAGACAACACATTTCAGACACCACGGCTACACTCAGTTATCTTGTCACTTTTGAAGGAAATGATGCTTATAAAAGTGCAGAACAAGATGTCAGCGTGGAAGATGTTTCACTCAAAGTAGAAGTACAAAAAATCGATAGCTTATATTATGTTGTGGCACGTTTGAGCAACCCACTTGATGGCACAGCATTGGCAGAAGAACCGCTCAGAGTTCGATTGCATCGGCTGTTTAGACCTCTAACCATTGGCGAAGACACGAATTTCACCGATGAAGAGGGTGCAATCTCCGTAGAAATTCCAAATAATTTGCCCGGAATTGACGGAAAACTGACCTTTGAAGTCGTATTAGACGACAGTGACACTTACGGCACAGTTATTGCCTCTGTAGAATCAGCAATTGGTGTACCCATTGTAGATCAATCAACCTTCGACGAACGAACGCTTTGGTCTTCTAGAAATAAAACACCTCTGTTCTTATGGATTTTCCCAAACCTTATTATCTTTGGCATCTGGACAGTAATTATTTTATCAATCTTGAATCTCTTTAAAATTTATAAATCTAAATCCTAAAACTATGAAAAATACAAAAACCGCAGTCTTTTTAATACTGTTTGTCAGCTTTATCTTGTTCTCTTTTGTTTCGGTGATGCAATCCAAATGGGTTGTGCCTGCAAAATATGAAACCATGAAAAATCCGACGGACGCTACTGATAAAGAAAACAAAGCCCTTGGAAAAACCTTATACATCAAACAATGTGCTCCTTGCCATGGCAAAGAAGGTTTGGGTGACGGCTCAAAAGCTCCCGAAATGAAAGGTGATTTGGGTGATTTCTCCTCTGCAGATTTCCAAAAACAATCGGATGGTGCTTTGTTCTACAAAACCATCGAAGGAAGAGATGACATGCCAAGCTTCAAGAAAAAAATACCCAATGAAGAAGACATTTGGCTGGTTGTCAATCACATGAGAACCCTAAAAGAGTAGTTTAATAAGTGTATTCATATTTAGTTGAAAACCGGAAAGCATCAAAAGTTTTCCGGTTTTTTTATGCAACTTTACTTTCTATTATTTTTATATTTTATACTTTCGCCACAAAATAACACTTCATAAAAATGGACGTAAAAGACAGCAATGGCAACCTACTAACAGACGGTGATTCCGTGACACTTACCAAAGATTTGAAAGTGAAAGGTTCTTCCATCACGCTCAAAAGAGGAACGATGGTCAAGAGCATCCGCTTGACAGACAATGCAGATGAAGTGGATTGTCGCGTCAATAAAATGGCGATTGTACTGAGAACCGAATTTTTGAAAAAGGCTTAACGGCTATTTTTGCTTGGCAAGTTTCAGCAAGGTTTGATACAACACATTTGTGGGTAAACCCATCACATTAAAATAACTTCCCTCCAACCTTTTTACGCCTATCAGCCCAATCCAATCCTGAATGCCGTAAGCTCCGGCTTTGTCAAGCGGCTTAAAATGATTGATGTAGAAATCTATTTCACGATCGTCAAAAGTTTCAAAAGTTACTTTGGTGACATCGTGAACGATGGTCTGGTTGTGTTTTGTCGTGAAACAAATCGCTGTGATCACTTCATGGGTTTTGCCCGACAATCGACGAAGCATTTGAGAAGCTTCTTCGGCTGAATTCGCCTTTCCCAAAGCTTCGTTTTCAAACCATACGATCGTGTCTGAAGTTATCAATAATTCATCGTCTGATAAATTTTCAAAAGCGGTGGCTTTGAGTTTAGAAAGAAAGATTGGAATTTCTTTGTCTTTTAAATCATGGGGAAATATTTCCTCGACCGACTTCAATCGGATGGTGAAAGGAATCCCCAATTCTTTTAAAAACTGCTGTCTGCGAGGCGAACCGGAACCGAGAATAATTTGGTACGGGAATTTCTCAAAAAAAGGACTTATCATGGTTTTTAATTTGAAAATGTAGCAACATTTTGCAGCCACACGCAGGTGGGGTGCTTTGTGCGTTCGGCTTTCTTTTTGTCAGGCGAGTTTAACAAAGTTGTCTTCAAGTTTTACATTAAAGTTTATTTCTGCTTTTAACGCTTTAAACACTTTCAAAATTGTGTCAATTGTCGCACTGTTGGCACTGCTTTCAAGTTTAGAAATTTGAGCTTTCTGCACGCCAACAAGTTTTCCCAGTTCTTCTTGTGTTAAGTGTCGTTCTTGTCTTGCAGACTTTATCATTTTGCCCAAAACGTCCATACGAAGTTCATATTCGTATTCGTCTCTGTCTGTCGTTCCAACTTTACCAATATACTTGTCCTTCATTTCGGCAAGCGAATAAGTCTTGATTTCTTTAGTTGCCATAATGTTATTTTTTCAGTTTGTTATTAAAATAATTTTCTTTTAGTCTTACCGCACGGTCAATTTCGTTTTTTGGAACTTTGTCAACCTTTTTTATGAAGCCGTGTGTCGCAACTACCAAAGTTTCTTTGTTAACTGTTTTGTCCCAAAATGCAAGAAGTCTGATTTGAAGTCCTGCGTATTTTGTTCGAAACTCCCAAATGTCATTTTGAAGTTTCTTTAAAAGTTTCGGGTCATTTGTCTGTTCAGCAAGGTCAATATTGTAAAAGATTTTTTTGACGGTCTTTGAGTCAAGTCCTGTAATAAATTTATCAGCTTCTTCTAAAAATATTGTCTCAAAATATTTCATCCAAAATTGTCTTGTTTAACGTCACAAAGATAAATAAAGTTTCTATATTTAGAAACATATAAATGAATTATATCTGTCGTTTCGGTTTTTTAAGCTGACGCACAACTTGTCCATAGAAATCATCAATCGTTATTCAACTTCTGACTTCGGGCTAAAACTTCCAATTTCCCTGAACTTTCAACACTTGCTCAATTATATCCCGCACACATCCTTGTCCGCCATTCCGATGAGAAACATACAGCGACATTTGCTTAACTTCGGGCACGGCATCTTGCGGACAAGTGGGCAACGCAACCATTTTCATGGCAGCCAAGTCCAATATATCATCTCCCATATACAAGGTCGCGGCCGGATCAATTTCGTAGTCGTCAAAAAATTCCTGCAATGCTTTGTCTTTTTCAACAATTCCAAAATAAATATCCGTAATCCCCATGTCGCGCAAACGCTTCCGCACGCCTTCATTTACACCGCCTGAAATCACGCAAAATCGATATCCCAACTCGATGGCATGCTTGACAGCAAATCCGTCTTTCGTATTCATATTTCTGAGTAAGTCGCCCTCGTTGGTAATCTGGAATGTTCCGTCGGTCAGCACGCCGTCAACATCCAATACAAACGTTTTAATTTCACCTAAATATTCTTTATAATTCTTCATATATCTTGAATGGAACTTGTTATTAGTTTATAAATCTCTTTGGATTTGCCTTCCGGCAACAAAGCCAAATGTTTTTCGATGGTATCCTTATCGTTTCTTTTAGCAGGTCCGGTTTGGGCTTCCTTTGGATTGATATGCATTATTTTATCGGCCGTTTCCCTGATCAACGGTTTTAACAATTCAACCGAAAACTTGTTCGCCTGACACAGATCAAAACCTATTTGAAAGAGATGATTGGCAAAATTATTGACAAACGTCCCTGCCAAATGCAATTTCAATCGCTGCTCGGAATCTAAAAATTGATGATTTTGAGAAAAACTTTCAGCCAACTGAATCAGCAATTCCTTGTCCTTGTCTGTACCCACTTCCAAAAGCAAGGGAATTTCGGCATACTTGAAAGTGCTATTCTTAGAAAAACTTTGAAAGGGATAAAAAACACCGCGTCTGTGTTTGTCGGAAATCGCCTGTAAATTTGTAGCCCCTGAAGTGTGCAGCACCAAATAATCACCTTGGGGAATTTGTTCTGAAACAGAACCGATTGCCTCATCGGAAACGGCTAACAAACAGACAGCTGTTGACCCGATTGATGAAAAATCAGAAGATACATTGGCAAACTGTTTGAATTCGTCCAAAGACTTTTGGTTTCTTCCAATCACATTTTTTAACTTGACTTTTTCACTTTTATGCCATGCTTTTGCCAAGTGGAAGGCAATATTGCCGCTGCCGATGATGGTGACTTCTATCATGTTGCGAATTTAGCTTTTAACCCAACAATACCGAAATCTATACAGTAAATATTTGAAATCTTTCATGATTTATTACCATAAATATTCGCCATATAAATTGTAAATTTGTGCATCTTATTAAAACTATCACGATGATACTTAGGAAAATCTCTCAAATTCTTTTTTCAACTCGACTCACTGCAATTCTTTTCCTGGTTTTCGCCATTTCTATGGCTGCCGGAACTTTTATAGAAGATGCTTACAACACGGTTACCGCCCGTGCTTTGATTTACAACAGTTGGTGGTTTGAAGCCATCATGGGATTTTTCTTGATAAACTTTATCGGAAATATCGACAAATACAGACTCCTAAGAAAAGAAAAATGGGCAACTTTGACACTGCATTTGGCATTTATTCTCATCATACTCGGTGCTTTTGTCACCCGCTATTTCAGCTTTGAAGGCATGATGCCTATTCGGGAAGGAAGTACCGAAAATATTTTTTATTCCGACAACACATTTTTGACCGTTTACATCGATGGAAAAATCAATGGCGAACCTAAAAGACGCATCGTCCCCAAAGAAAAATTATTGCTTTCTACAGAAGCTAACAATCATTTCAAAATCAAAACGGACTATGACGGCAAGTCAATAACCATCGAATATGTGGACTTTGTCTTGGGCGCTAAAGAAGCCTTTAAACCCGATGAAAAAGGACCGCTGACACTCAAAATTGTCGGTACTGGAAATTCCGGAAAAGAGGATGTTTATATCAAAGAAGGCGAAGTCAAACTCATCGCCAACATGCTTTTTACCTTCAATAATGTGATGGACGGCGCGATTAATATCACTTACAAAGATGGTAATTATGAGATTTTGAGCCCATTCCCGGGCGGATACATGCGCATGGCAGATCAGGCAACCGGCGTTTTAGTTCAAGACAGCATTCAACCCTTGATGCTTCGATCGTTGTACAACGTTGGAAATATTCAATTTGTACTTCCGGAATTGGCTACCAATGGCCATGTTTATTTAGAATCTTCAAACAATCCAAAAGGCACCGAAGACGATGCTTTGGTGGTTGACGTTACCGCGGAAGGCAAAACTGAGCGCGTGACTTTGATGGGCGCAAAAGGGGTTGTCAAACAACCCAACTCGGTCAAAATAGGCGATTTAGACATCAACCTGCACTACGGTTCGGTTCAATATCAATTGCCTTTCTCCATCAAACTCAACGACTTTATCGCTACAAAATATCCCGGCACCGAAAAAGGCTATTCTTCCTACGAAAGCCAAGTTACCGTGCTTGACCGAGCAGAAAAATTTGATTATAGAATCTATATGAACCATGTTTTGGATAGAAAAGGCTATCGCTTTTTCCAATCTTCTTTTGATCAAGATGAGTTGGGAACAGTTCTTTCTGTCAACCATGACTTTTGGGGAACTTGGATTACCTATATCGGTTATTTTTTACTCTACTTCGGGCTGATGGCAATTCTTTTTGATAAAAACACACGCTTCTCAAAACTTGAAAAGATGCTGGCGGAGATTAAAGCCCAAAAAGCCGGATTGTCTGTACTGATATTTTTCTTTTCAGTCGGAATATTCGCACAAACGAGTGAAACTGACACGCTAAAACAAAGTCAAACACAAGTAAAACCTCAGACGGAAGCACCTTCGCTGGAAGACCACGCTAAATCTTTGCGGATTTTAGACTCACTGCTCAAAGCAACAGCTGTTGACAAAAAGCACGCAGAACTGTTTGGTAGTCTGGTTATACAAGATGCAGGCGGTCGGATGAAACCCGCCAATACTTTTGCCTCAGAATTACTTCGGAAAGTCAGCAAAAGTGACACTTACAATGGCATGACAGCCGACCAAGTGATGTTGTCAATGGTTGAAAATCCCTTTTTGTGGTACAACACGCCAATTATTTACTTGAAAAGAGGAAACGACAGCATTCGTAAGATTGCCGGAGTCGGCATAGATGCCAAATATGCCGCTTTGGTCAATTTCTTTGATGCCGAAGGAAACTATAAATTGTCTAAATATCTCGATGAAGCTTCCCGCGCAAAAGTTCCCAACCAATTTCAAAAAGATTTTTTGGAAACCAACCGTCAAGTCAATCTGCTCTACTCGGCACTCGAAGGTAGAATTTTTAGATTTTTTCCCATTCCTAAAGACGAAAACAACAAATGGATTTCATCCTTTGAATTGGGCGAATCGGGTATGACCGGCATGGACTCTACCTACGTCAGCAGTGTGGTTGACGTATTCCTTCAAGAAATAAGAGAAGCCAAAGTTTCCGGAAACTATGAAAACGCTGAAAAAATTCTGCAGAGTATCGGTCAATACCAAAAGAAATTCGGGGCAAATGTTTTGCCGTCCGAGCGACACGTGAAGGTAGAAGTGATGTACAACAAATACGACATTTTCAAAAAATTATTTAGTTACTACATGTACGCCGGCACATTGATGTTTATCTTATTGATTGTGCAAATATTTAGAGACAGCAAATCCTTGCGAATCTCCATCAATGTTTTCAAATACCTCATCATCGCACTTTTTGCTTTACACACCCTCGGGTTGGTTGCACGATGGTACGTATCTGGTCATGCGC
Organism: Bacteroidetes bacterium HGW-Bacteroidetes-13; assembly: GCA_002841025.1. Taxonomy (GTDB): domain Bacteria; phylum Bacteroidota; class Bacteroidia; order Flavobacteriales; family Flavobacteriaceae; genus UM-FILTER-40-17. The sequence continues at coordinate 6,826 of PHDQ01000046.1, forward strand.
CTTGGAGTGATGCCTACGAATCGATGATTTATGTCGCTTGGGCAACCATGTTTTTCGGTATTGCCTTTGGAAGAAAATCGAATCTGACGATGGCTTCCACCACCTTTGTCGCTTCGATGATACTCATGGTTGCACATTGGAACTGGATGGATCCTGCCATTGCCAACCTGCAGCCTGTTTTGGATTCCTATTGGTTGATGATACACGTGGCAGTTATTGTGGGAAGCTATGGACCTTTCACACTCGGCATGATATTGGGGCTTGTTTCCCTGTTTTTGATCATCGCTACAACTGAAAAGAACAAAGAAAAAATGGAGTTGAACCTGAAAGAACTAACGACCGTCACGGAAATGTCACTCACTGTCGGATTGGTTATGCTCACCATCGGGAATTTCTTGGGCGGACAATGGGCCAACGAAAGTTGGGGACGTTACTGGGGTTGGGATCCGAAAGAAACCTGGGCACTCATCAGCATCATGATTTATGCGTTTGTCATTCACATGCGATTGGTACCGGGATTGAGGGGTAAGTTTGCCTTCAACTTTGCGGCTGTTGCTGCCTTTGCATCCATCATGATGACCTATTTTGGTGTTAATTTTTATCTGTCCGGTCTGCACAGTTATGCCAGTGGAGATAAAGTGGTTACACCCGTTTTTGTTTATTATTCTGTTGCTGCTTTTGCGGTAATTAGTTCAATAGCCTATTGGCGATACCGAAAACATTATATTTCAAATTAACATTTCTTAAAATTATGATGTAAAGGCTCGGAAATTTCCGAGTCTTTTCTTTTTATGTGAAATCGCCCTTGACTACAAGTCTTCGCTTGCAAACACCGATAAATAAAATGCGATAAACTATCCGTTTGTCGGCAGACAGGTATGGGTACTTAAAAAATAAATCTCACATAAATGAATACAATAATCTGACACATCTTCAACTTTATGACAGCTTGTCGGTAAATGTTAATAAAAACATAATTTGATTTAACCCCTAAAATTCGGATATAAAAACTATTTTCTTAGAATTCGATAAAATCGGTTAGTTGCTTCCGATTCAAAGATCTAAAATCATCTTGTCTATTACCTTTAAACAACTGAATATCTTATATTTACACCTAAACCACACACACGAAAAACGCTATGAGACGTATTTGTTTCCTACCACATAATTAAGTCTCAAAAAGTTGATTTGCGCGCTTATCATTTCAAAATATTGCAAGCAAAAACCATATTAAAAATAAAAAAAGCACTTCCTGCACGGTCTTTGCGCCCTTCCTGTCATAAAATAAATAAAAATTTAAAAACAGAAAAATGAAAGTATTGGTAATTGGCGGTGGAAATATGGGAATGACTTATGCGGAAGGCATGTCTTCCTCACCCTTGCTCAACCGAAAAAAATTAATGATTTATGACAACTCACCTGAGAAAGTTCAATTGTTAAAAAACAACAAGTCCTTTCAAGTTTTTGATCGGTTAGACCAATGTTTACCAAATGCAGATGTGGTTTTCTTGGTTGTCAAACCCTTCCACTGCGAAGAATTATTTGAAATAATGAAGCCGATGTGCAACAAAGAGCAAGTTTTTGTTTCGCTCATGGCCGGAGTCACCATAGCACAAATCCAAGAAAGCTTGAACATCAATAAGGTGATTCGAGCCATGCCCAATCTTCCGGCACAAGTTGGTAAAGGTGTTACATCGTTTACCGAATCTGAAACCATCTCTCGGTTGGAATTACTCATGATTAGAAACCTCTTAGATACCACCGGTGTGTCAATTCATGTGCAAAATGAAAATTTCATCGATGCATCCACCGGAATTTCGGGAAGCGGTCCTGCTTATATCTTCTATTTTATGCAATCGATGACAGAAGCGGCACTTAAAATGGGGTTTTCACAAATCGATTCTAAGATATTGGTTTCAAATACTTTTGAAGGTGCCATCACACTTTTTAACGAAAATGATTTTTCACCAGAAGTTTGGATGCAAAAAGTCGCTTCGAAAGGTGGCACCACCCAAGCAGCCTTAGATTCTTTGGAAGACAACAATGTAAAAGAACTTATAAAAGAAGCCGCATTTGCAGCCTTTGACAGAGCAGTTGAATTAGGAAAAGAATAAATTATGAAAGAGAAAAGAAGAATAGTTATCAAGGTTGGTACGCATGTAATTACCAACAATGATGACCGCATCGTACATCCCATCTTAAAAAATTTAGTGTCCCAAATAGCGAAACTGTATGAAAATGATATCATCACAGTTCTGGTGTCTTCAGGTTCGGTTATCGCCGGAAAGGAAATCATCGGCGAGTGCAACATCGCTGAAAAATCTACACGACGACAAGTTTATTCTGTAGTCGGACAACCGCGCATGATGCGTCATTACTATACGCTTTTTAGGGATTGGGGCTTGCGCTGCGCACAAGTCCTCGCTACCAAAAAAGATTTCAGTCCGGGAAGCCACCGAAAAAACATGGTCAATTGTTATGAAGGTTTGCTAAGTGAAGGAATTATACCTGTGGCAAACGAAGATGACACCGTATCGCTCACCATGTCCATGTTTTCTGACAACGACGAGCTTGCGGGTTTGGTCGCCGAACTCATCCATGCAGATACTTTAATTATACTGACCGATGCCGAAGGTCTTTATACCGGACATCCGGATGACGAAAATTCGATATTAATCAATCATGTGAAATGTGATGAAGATGTAGAAAAATATGTTCAAAAAAACCAAAAGGGTGAGACGCAGGGTCGCGGAGGAATGAAATCGAAATTGAACATAGCCAAAAAAGCCGCCGCTAAAAATATTACAACCTACATAGCCAATGGTAAAAGAGAAAATGTGATTATCGACATCATGGAAGGTAAAAAAATAGGTACTAAATTTACAACCTAAATGATTAAAATTTAATCAACAATTTAAAGACATGATTTTATTAAATACAACTAAAAAAAACAAAGTTATAACTTCGATGATGGACATTCTCAACAAGAGAAGAATCGAAATTATCGAAGCCAACGAGCGCGATTTAAATGAATTCAATCTCAAAGACAGAGCCATGTACGACCGATTGATTGTCAATGACAAAAAAATTGACGAGATGATTCAAGCCTTACGCGAAGTCCATAATCAGGAAGACCCTGTTGGAAAAATTATATCTGAAATAACCCTCGAGAACGGTCTTAAAATCACCAACAAAACTGCCCCATTTGGCACCATTCTCATCATTTACGAATCGCGTCCGGATGTGACCATCGAAGCCGCTGTTTTGGCTTTTAAAGCCAATAGTAAAATTCTTCTGAAAGGTGGAAAAGAAGCTAAGTTCAGCAATAAAATCTTGGTAGATTGTTGGCATGAAGCACTAAAAAACAACAACTTAGATACAGACTGGATTTGTTTACTCGAACTCAACCGTGAACAAACCCAAGCTTACTTACAAAATCCGCTCGAAAAAATCGACTTAATCGTTCCGCGAGGTGGTGAAAAACTCATTGCTTTTGTCAAGCAATACGCCAGCTGCGCCGTATTGGTCAGCGGACGGGGAAACAATTTCCTCTACATCGACAAAGAAGCCGACTGGGAACAAAGTAAAAAAGTTATTTTGAATGCGAAAACGCAAAAAATTTCGGGTTGCAACGCTTTGGATAAGATACTAATCAACAACAACATCCCCAATTTTGAAGCAAAAGTTACCGAGTTGGTTCATATCTTAAACCACGCAAAAGTGGAAGTTTGGGTAGATGCCAACCTCCATAAGATTGTTTCCGATGAAAAAATCATCAAAGATGAAAACATATGGTTTGAAGAATTCTTAGCGATGAAAATTTGTTTGGGTGAAGTAGATTCTACAAAAGAAGCCATTGACGTTATCAACCATTATTCAGGTGGTCACTCTGCCGCAGTCATGACGACCAATCAATCGATTGCTCAAAATTTTATGGAGCAAGTTGATTGCGCAGCCGTTTACCACAATGCTTCCACCCGATTCACAGACGGCGGGCAAATGGGTGTAGGTGCCGAATTGGCTATCAGCACAGACAAACTCCACCACCGCGGCCCATTGGGTTTGGAACAGTTGGTGACCAACAAATATTATGTGTTGGGTAACGGACAGATCAGAAACTAAACCTTGTACAATCGCGTTCGTTTCGTCAGAAATTTTAAATTTATAAAATCTATCTGCCCAAAGCAAAATATTTAAATCCAATATTTATCAACTCACTGTCTGTCAATAAGTTTCTTCCGTCAAAAACGAAAGCAGGCTTTTTCATCAAACTGTATATTTTTTCCCAATCGTACGTTTTAAATGCGTCCCATTCGGTCATTATCAATACCGCATGTGCGCCTTTGACGGCTTCATAAGGATCCGCAACCACTTTCAGCAGCTCAAAGTTTTCCTCATTGCTTCTCGTACCCAAATATGCTAAATCTTGATATGTTTGCTTGGCTGTAACTTTTGGGTCATAAACCGAAAGTTGCGCGTGCTCGTTTAGCAAATAATCCGAAACGTATATCGCTGCTGATTCTCGGGTATCATTGGTATCTTTTTTAAAAGCCCAACCCAAAATCGCAATTTTTTTCCCGGAAACCGTGTTGTACAATGATGAAATCACTTTTTCTGAAAAACGCCTTTTTTGGTAATCATTCATGATGATGACTTGTTCCCAATAATCAGCTACTTCATTCAATCCGTAAGTGCGGGAAATATAAACCAAATTCAAAATGTCTTTTTGAAAGCAAGAGCCGCCAAAACCAACCGAAGCTTTCAAAAATTTAGGCCCGATTCGGCTGTCTGTACCGATGGCTTTAGCAACTTCTTCGATCTTGGCTTCAGTGACTTCACACAAGGCAGTCAGTGAGTTGATGGATGAAACCCGTTGTGCCAAAAATGCATTTGCGGTCAGTTTGGAAAGTTCAGACGACCACAAGTTGGTTGTCAAAATTTTATCTCTGTCAATCCATGCTGCATAAATATCGACCAAAGCATTAACAGCCTTCAATCCGGATGCAGTTTGGTCACCACCTATCAATACCCTGTCGGGATTTAACAAATCATTTATGGCAGTGCCTTCGGCCAAAAACTCTGGATTGGACAAAATTTCAAAATTGATTCCGTTGCCGGTATGTTTTAATATGCTTTTGATGGTAACCGCCGTACGCACTGGTAAGGTAGATTTTTCGACTACAATTTTGTCGTTTTTTGCTATTTTGGCGATGTTGCGCGCGCACAATTCCACGTATTTCAAATCAGCTGCCATACCTTTTCCTTTTCCGTAGGTTTTGGTTGGTGTATTGACCGATATGAAAATCATCTGAGCCTCGTCAATGGCCTTGTCCACATCGGTTGAGAAAAATAGATTTCTTCCGCGAGCTTCTGCAACAACTTCTTTGAGTCCGGGTTCATAGATAGGTAGATTGTCTAAATTATCATCGTTCCAAGCATCGATTCGTGCTTGATTAATATCAACAATTGTCACTTGAATATCCGGGCATTTTTTGGCGATGACTGCCATGGTTGGTCCGCCTACGTAACCTGCGCCAATGCAACAAATCTTGGTTATTTTCATTGTGAATTTTAATTTTTAATTGACT
>PHDQ01000047.1 GCA_002841025.1 Bacteroidetes bacterium HGW-Bacteroidetes-13
ATGGCAAAATCGCGGTCTTCTATATCTCTAAACAATTTGATTAGCAATTCTTTAGACGTTTCCTCGGTTTTGAGTTGGCGAAAAGTTTTTAATAAAAAAGTGTTCACCAACGGCAAATCATCTAACCATGTCAGGCTCGAATCTTCCAAAAACTCGTACAGTTTTTCATCGGGCGCAATCACCTCTGAATACAGTTTGACAATAAAATCTCGGTCATTTTTAAAGTTGGAAGTACTGTCCGCCACATAGTCTTGGTAAATTTGACTTTCAATCATTTTGTCATAAATAATCCGGATGTATTCCTCGTGATTTTTCCAAAAATTGGATTTAAGACTTTCCATTTTTTCAGCCAACAATAGGCTGTCCGTGATGAGTTTTACGAGTTTGTTGTTTGAAAATTTTTGGTTGGGTTTTAGCTCTTCCTTAGATGCCAAGTGCTTTTTGCTCGATTTTTCTTGTAAATCTTGGTGTTGCTTGTGAAGTTGATTGAACAAATCAATCAGCAAATAATAAAGTACCTCCATGTCATTCATACTTTTTACCAAGAATTTCTCTTGTGTATCGATATTTTGACTTCCTGAGGCTGACATCGCATAGATGGTTTGCATAACTTTTACGCGGAGTTGTCTTCTGTTGAGCATGGGTAAGAACTTTATGTAGCTTTGATTTTTATCGGCGTAAAAGTACAGTTTTTTGATAAATGAAACATTTCTTTTGAAAATAAAAGTTTCAAGTTTCCCTGCCGACAGGCTCTTAGGTTTTGAGTTCCCTTCGGCTCCCTTCGGCTACGCTCAGGGAACGCGCTCAGGGAACGGATATCACTTTCCTTTTAACTTTTACCTATTGTCTATTGCCTCCAATTCTTCAAATAAAAGCAGACTTTACAAATGAATCTGATATCTTTGCTGTTCATCTAATCTGGGTAATGAACGCACTCAAACACATTAATAAATATTTTTTCAAATACAAAAGACAACTCATTATTGGTTTGATAATCACCGTTGTAGCTCGTGTTTTTTCATTGGTCATGCCGGTTGTCGTCGGCAATACTTTGGATGTTGTGAAAGCCAAAATTGATGGAGAAATCAGCGAACCGACAGTATTTCAACACAAATTACTCGTCAATATATTGATAATTGTCGGGTCAACCATCATTTCGGGTTTGTTCACCTATTGGATGCGGCAAAACATCATCAATGTTTCGCGCTATATCGAGTTTGATTTGAAAAATGAAATTTTCGCACATTACGAAAAACTATCGCTGAATTTTTACAAAAAAAACCGCACCGGCGACCTGATGAGCCGTATCAGCGAAGACGTGGGGCAAGTGCGGATGTATGCAGGCCCTGCCATCATGTACAGCATACAGACTGCCGTTTTGTTTCTTTCGGTTATTCCATTGATGATTTATCAAAGTCCGAAGTTGACACTTTACACCCTGCTCCCACTCCCTATTTTGTCGTATTCCATCTATCAACTCAGCAAAAACATCCACCAAAAAAGCACAATCGTCCAACAATTTTTATCTAAAATTTCCACTTTCGCGCAAGAAACTTTTTCCGGCATATCGGTCATCAAAGCGTATGTGTTGGAAGATCAAACCAATGCCAATTTGGTTTTATTAGCCAATGAAAGCAAAGTCAAAAACTTGGATTTGGCTAAAGTACAAGCCTTGTTTTTCCCTTTGATGGTACTGCTCATCGGGTTTAGTAACATACTCGTGATTTATGTGGGCGGTAAACTCTACATCAGTGGAGAAATAGCCAGCATCGGTATCTTGGCTCAATTTCTGATTTATGTAAACATGCTCACCTGGCCCGTGGCTACGGTAGGTTGGGTCAGTTCGATTGTTCAGCGCGCAGAAGCTTCCCAAAAAAGAATCAACGAGTTTCTCGAAACCCAAGCAGACATCATAAATACAGTGGCTGAAACGTCTGAAATTTCAGGTAAAATTTCCTTTAAAAATGTCAGTTTCACCTATGATGACACCAAGATTCAAGCGCTTAAAAATTTGTCTTTCGAAATTGAAAAAGGGAAAACCTTGGCCATACTTGGGAAAACTGGCTCGGGAAAATCAACCATTTTGGAGTTGATTGCCCGCACCTATGATGTCTCAGAAGGTGAAGTTTGTGTGGACAACATCAACGTTAAGAATCTAAATTTGGAGAGCCTTCGAAACAGCATCGGCATGGTTCCACAAAATCCATTTTTATTTTCAGACTCCATCAAAAACAACATCCGCTTCGGTGATGCCAATGCCTCATACGAAGATGTAGTCAAAGCCGCCAAAAACGCGTACATTCATCACAACATCGTCACGTTTAAGAATCAATACGACACCGTACTCGGTGAAAGAGGCATTACCCTTTCGGGAGGACAAAAACAAAGGGTTTCCATCGCAAGAGCGATTATCAAGAAACCGAAAATCCTATTGTTGGACGATTGTTTGTCAGCTGTTGACACAGAAACCGAAGAAGAAATCCTCGGAAACATCCTAAAATTGGCACAAAATATAACGACCATCATAGTCAGTCATCGGGTCTCATCAGCCAAAAATGCAGATAAAATAATTATCTTAAAAGACGGTGAAATTTTTCAAGAGGGCACTCATAATGAGCTGATTGAACAAGATGGTTATTACAAAGAATTGTACAACAAACAACTCACAGAAAAAGAATCCTAAAAAATTGTTGTGTTTTATTATTTTTTTTTTCACATTTGATAAGTTTAAATCAATTAACAATTAAAAGCAGACCGGACTATGAACGATAACGAAAACAACGAAAGAAACGACCGAGAAGAAATCTATTCTAAAGTCTTGAGGGCAGGAAGAAGAACCTATTTTTTTGATGTGCGATCAACCCGCGCGGGAGATTACTATTTGACACTCACCGAAAGTAAAAAATTTACACACGATGACGGATCTTTTCACTATCAAAAACACAAAATCTATTTGTACAAAGAAGACTTTGAAGCTTTCAGCGAACACCTCAAAGAAATGACCGATTTTGTTTACAACGAAAAGGGAGAAGAAGTAATCAGTGAACGGCATCAAAAAGACTTTAAGAAAGAAGAACTTTCAGAAAACGGCATTGATGAGAGTTTACAAGAGGATGTTGAAGCACCAAAAAGTTTCACAGATGTCAAATTTGAAGATATTTAAATGTTAAAATTTTTCTTAAATAACAAGCCACTTCCCTTTTAAAGAAGTGGTTTTTTTACATTTATACCTCACTAAATAACCACCCATGAGAAAACTAATCCTATTATTGTTTTTTACTCAATTTTTACTTGCTCAAAAGTCTGTAGATTTGAGTTATTACCTCCCACAAAACGTACAATACGACCCGAAAATTCCCACACCTGAAAGCGTGTTGGGTTATCAAGTCGGCGATTGGCATGTCACCCACGACCAACTGGTCAACTACATGAAAATACTCGATGCAGCTTCTGACCGAATTTCCCTTGAAAATCGGGGAAAAACCTACGAAGATCGCCCGCTGATTCTGCTGACCATCACCGCTCCAAAAAACCATCAAAACATCGAACAAATTCGGCAGCAACACATCCAATTGACCGAACCTTCCGGCAGTTCGTTAGACGTTTCGACCATGCCATTGGTGTTGTATCAAGGATTTTCCATCCACGGAAACGAGCCCAGCGGGTCAAATGCATCACTCTTGGTCGCCTATTATCTGGCAGCCGCACAAGGTTCTGAAATAGAATCGCTTCTTGACAACACCGTGATTCTCTTCGACCCTTCATTCAACCCGGACGGACTTCAAAGATTTTCCTATTGGGCCAACTCCAACAAAAGCAAAAACATCAACCCCGACCCAAATGACCGCGAATACCGTGAAGTTTGGCCAGGCGGGCGTACCAACCACTACTGGTTTGACATGAATCGCGATTGGCTACCCACAGAATTACCAGAATCGCAGGCGCGTATTGCTACCTACCGAAATTGGATGCCCAACATACTGACCGACCACCACGAAATGGGCACCGAATCTACCTTCTTTTTCCAACCGGGCATTCCGTCTCGCACGCACCCGATTACGCCCAAACTCAACCAAGAATTGACGGCTGAAATAGGCACTTTTCACGCCAAGGCTTTAGACAAAATTGGCTCACTCTATTATACCGAAGAAAGTTATGACGATTTTTACTACGGAAAAGGCTCTACCTATCCGGACGTGAACGGTGGCATTGGGATTTTGTTCGAACAAGCCAGCTCGCGCGGTCATGCACAACAAACTTCAAGTGGCGTACTCACTTTTGCTTTTACCATCCGAAACCAATTTACAGCAGCACTTTCTACTTTGGAAGCTGCGCAAAATATGCGAGCAAAAATTCTGAATTACCAAAGAGACTTCTTTGCTGAAAACAGAAGTTTGGCAGCCAAAGACAAGATGAAAACTTTCGTGTTTGGTGATTCAAAAGATGCTTCCAAAACCATTGAATTGGCAAAAGTGTTGCTGAGACATCAAATAAAAGTCAATGAAATTAGTGGCGATTTTTCAGCAGAAGGAAAATCATTCAAAAAGGGATATGCCTTTGCCGTACCTACCAATCAGAAAAATTACCGATTGATACAAGCTATTTTTGAAGACCGAACGCAATTTCAAGACAGTTTGTTTTATGACATCTCTGCCTGGTCATTCAAACACGCATTCGATGTAGATTATGCCTCGCTCAACACAACCTCACAACTCGGTGCCGAAGTGAGCAGCCTCGAACTTCCGACCGGTCAGGTTGATGCTAAAAGCAACTACGCTTACTTGATGGAATGGCATGAATATTATTCGCCCAAAGCCTTGAACAAACTATTGGAAAATGGTTTGGTTGTAAAAGTCGGTTTGAAAAAGTTTACCGCTTCCGGACGGCAATTTGATTACGGCAGCTTGATGATTCCTGCGCAAAACCAACGGCTGAATGCAAATCAAATTTATGCCTTGCTTCAGCAAGTTGCAAGCGAAAGTCATACAACTTTTTACGGAGTGGATACCGGATTGACCCCTTCGGGCATCGATCTGGGAAGCCGTTTTTTCGCCAATGTTGGTTCAAAAAAGGTAGCCCTTTTGGTAGGTGATGGCGTGGACAGCCACGATGCAGGTGAAATCTGGCATGTTTTCGACCAACGCTACGATATGAAAATCACCAAAATTGACACCCGAAACTTCAACCGTGTCAATCTTTGGGATTACACTACCTTCATTGTGCCCAATATCCAAGGGAAGGTTTTCAGTGAAGACCAATCCAATACCATCGGGCGCTGGTTGAAAGACGGAGGCACACTCATTGTTTATCAAGATGCCATTAATTGGCTCAATTCGAGTAAACTAATGGAAGTCGAATTTGTGAAAGAACCCATCGTTGCCAAAAAGATAAATTTTGAACAAAAAGATGATTTCTTCGGTGCACAACGCATATACGGTGCCATCTTCGAAGCCAAATTAGACCGCTCCAATCCCATAAACTTCGGATATAAAGACGATAAATTGGCTTTGTTCCGAAACACCAACATTTTTATCAAAGCAGATAAGGAAAGTTACAACAATCCTGTCCAATACACCGCAAACCCGCTGTTGAGCGGGTACATTTCAAAAGAAAATCTCGCCTTGCTCAAAAACACTGTTGCGGTAAAAATCAAGAAATCAGGCAAAGGGCAAATCATCGCATTTACGGACAACACCAATTTCAGGGCATTTTGGTTTGGCACCAACAAACTCATGATGAACGCAGTTTTCTTCGGGTCGGAATTGTAGCCTTTTACCTCCAAAAATAATAACTGCCTCGAAACCTTATTCGGGGCAGTTTTATTTCGCAAATACCCGAAACGCTCTCCCCAAATTCTCAATAATGTCCGACGCGATAAGCGATGCTTCGCTCTGAAAATCAGAAACGGCTAAATCACCTGCCAAACCGTGCAGGTAAACACCCAACTTGGCAGCGTCTGCGGACGTATATCCTTGTGCCAAAAGCCCCGTGATGATACCCGACAGCACGTCGCCGCTGCCAGCGGTAGCCATACCCGGATTTCCGGTGGAATTAATCCATATTTCATCTGATGTAACAACCAATGTATGCGCGCCTTTTACCAAAATGACCAACTGATAACGACGGGCAAAAGCGCGCGTTTTTTCAATCTTCTCAAAATCGTCTTTCCAAGCGCCAATCAATCGCTCGAGTTCTTTGGGATGCGGCGTGAGGATACTTTGAGCAGGCAAAAGAGACAGCCACGCTTGCTTTTCAGCCAAGATATTAATCGCATCGGCATCAAGCAGCAGCATCGATTTGTTATTCAACAAAAAACGGTGCAATGCCCGGATGGTTTTTGGATGTTGACCCATGCCCATTCCGATGCCAATGGCCGTAAATTTTTCCAACATTTTGATGTCTTCCAATTGATTGTCAGCCTCATCGGTCATCACCATGATTTCATGCAATGCCGACTGAAACGGAAGGTAACCGCAACCTGGCACAAAAACACTTACCAAACCGGCACCACCGCGCAAACACGCCTTCGCCGACAATAGCATGGCACCCATCTTTCCATAACTTCCGCCAACCAACAAGGCATGACCAAAGGTGCCCTTGTGAGAAAACTGCGCCCTGGGTTTTAGCAATGCTGCAATTGTTTTTTCATCCATTAAAAACTGTTGACAATCGATACCTTCCAAATCTTCGGGATTGCTTTGCAACGACATCAAATGCCAATCTCCGACAAAAGTTGATGTTTGCGGCAAGAAAAATACCAGTTTTGGAAACTCAAAAGTGAGCGTGTGGTTTGCATGGATGACAACTTCATCCGTTGCAGGAATTTTATGCAAATAAAGTCCCGACGGCACATCAATGGAGATAATTTTTGCTTTACTTTCATTCAAATGCGAAAACAAATGTTGAATCCACTTTTCGGGAGGACGATTCAATCCGTAACCGAAAACAGCATCAATAACAACGGATGAGGAACTTACTTTTGGAAAATCGGCTTCGGAAAGCATGGAATAAACCTTTTCGCCGGATAGTGTCCATTCATCTCTATAAAACAAAAAATCGGGAGAAGGTTGGTTGGAAAAAAGCACTTCAAAGACTTTTATTTCGAAACCATTTTCCTTCAACAACTTCGCAATCGCCATCCCGTCGCCTCCATTGTTGCCAACACCGCAAAAAATATAAATAGACCGACTGCCTTCGTTGAAGTGATTGATCAACCACTGAAAACATGCGTTTGCCGCGCGTCCCATCAATTCGACGGACGAAATATTTTGGTTTCTCATTATATTTTTATCAGCAAGACGCAGTTGCTCCGCATTCAAAATTTTCATATCTCAAAGAAATTCATGCATAATTGAAGATTTGATAAAAATTTCAATAAGCTTTTTTTAGCATGTATAAATATAATACTTTTGTCACACTTAAAAACAGGTGATGAAAACCGTTTCTACATTCGGAATTTCTATGCAAAACATGCGCTTCGGCTCTATGTTTATTGCTACCATCATCACCATTACCCCTTATGGGGTATAAATTTTACATATCATCCGCTTACCCTATTTTTTTAAAAAAAGATTTTTTTTGCATTTCTTATACCCATAGTTAATCCATGAAAGTATTAAAATTTGGAGGTAGTTCGCTAAAAGACGCGGACATCTTAAAAAATTTGTTTGACATCGTCATCAAAGAATCCGCAACCGACCGTTTGGCTGTCGTCGTTTCTGCCAGTGGAAAAACCACAGACCGACTGATTAAAGCAGCAGAATTGGCCTTTGACAAAAACGAATCGTTTCGCGACGAAATCAGCGCGCTTGAAAACCACCATGTGCAATTGGCCAAAAAAGTGGTGTCAATCATCCGCCAAAGTCACGTCTTGAGTCAAATTAAAAAACTGTTTAACGAACTAGAAAACATACTCGAAGGCATTTTTCTCATCAACGACTTATCGCCCAAATCGTTGGATAAAATCGTGAGTTTTGGTGAATTGCTCAGCTCAACGCTTGTGGCAGAAGCCCTGTCGGAAAGCTTGCCGGATACCGTTCGAAAAGACAGTCGGGAATTGATTGTAACCAACAATCTGTTCACCCAGGCGGTCGTTAATTTCGAGCAAACCAATGCGAACATCAAAACCTATTTTGATCAAACCAAAAACCGGGTGACCATACTACCGGGTTTTATCGCAGCTACTGCCAAAGGAGAAACCACAACATTAGGTCGTGGTGGGTCAGACTACACCGCAGCCATTATCGCGGCGGCTTATCAGGCTGATGTATTGGAAATTTGGACGGATGTAAGTGGCATGTTTACCGCCAATCCGGCTTTGGTCAAACAAGCGTATCCAATACCTGAAATCTCCTATCAAGAAGCCCTCGAATTGTCGCATTTTGGTGCGAAAGTGCTCTATCCGCCAACCGTGCAACCGGTCTTGGAGAAAAAGATTCCGATTGCCATCAAAAATACGTATGCGCCGGAAGAAGCCGGAACTTTGATTCACAAAAATGCCAACGATAAATTAAAACCCGTCCGAGGCATCAGCCACGTCGATAAAATCGCGTTGTTGACCTTAGAAGGAAGCGGTATGGTAGGTATTCCGGGCTTTTCAAAACGATTGTTCGAAACACTTTTCCATGAAAAAATCAACGTGATTTTCATCACTCAAGCTTCCTCCGAACATTCCATCTGTTTGGGAATCAACGAGTCGGACGCAAGCCGAGCCAAAGAAGCGGTAGATGAAGCTTTTGTGTATGAACGTTCGCTTCATAAAATCGAGCCACTCAAATTGGAAAAAAACCTTTCTATTTTGGCATTGGTGGGCGACCGCATGAAAAATCACCAAGGCATCAGCGGAAAAATGTTCAGCGCATTGGGACAAAACAATGTCAACATCCGCGCCATCGCACAAGGTGCTTCCGAGAACAACATTTCGGCTGTCATTGACAACAAAGACGTGGTGAAAGCACTCAATACTTTGCACGAAACTTTCTTCGAAACCCAAATTGTTCAGCTAAACTTGTTCATCTGCGGTGTTGGAAATGTAGGCTCCAAATTGCTTCAGCAAATAGAAAAACAACGTCAATATCTAATCGATAATCTACACCTTAACATTCAAGTTGCCGGCATGTCAAACTCCAAAAAAATGGTCTTTGACAAAGACGGCATTTCCTTGGACAATTGGAAAGAAGTATTGGCAAAGGGTGAAGACTCAAGTCCGAAAACGTTTTACGAAAATGTCAAGAAAATCAATCTTCGCAACAGTGTTTTTGTCGATAACACCGCCAGCGACGTGATTGCCGACATGTATGGTTATTATCTAAAAAACAGCATCGGTGTGGTGACGTGCAACAAAGTGGCGAGTTCATCTAAATTGGAAAACTACCGCGAACTCAAACGACTGTCGAGAAAATACAACGCACCTTTTTTGTTTGAGACCAATGTAGGTGCGGGTTTACCTGTCATCAATACGCTCAACAACCTCGTGGCGTCGGGCGATCAGATTCACTCCATTCAAGCGATACTTTCCGGAAGCCTGAATTTTGTTTTTAACAATTTCGCACCCGGAAAATCCTTCACGGATGTTGTGCGTCAGGCACAAGCAGAAGGTTACACCGAGCCCGATCCGAAAATCGATTTGAGCGGTGTGGACGTGTTGCGAAAAATACTCATTTTAGCCAGAGAAAGCGGTTATGCGCTCGAAGCTGAAGATGTAGAAAATGTTTCGTTTTTACCCGAAGAAGCACTGCAAACCGACAATGTAGCCGATTTTTACAAAGCCTTGGAAAAAAATGAAGCCCATTTTGAGAATTTGCTGCAAAACGCTTTGAAAAAAGGATGCAAACTAAAATATGTTGCTACTTTTGACAACGGAAAAGCCAAGGTGGGATTGCAAGAAATTCCTTCCGACCATCCGTTTTATGACATCGCAGGGAAAGACAACATCGTGTTGTTTTACACCGGTCGATACAATGAGCAACCCCTCATCGTCAAAGGAGCCGGAGCAGGAGCCGATGTCACCGCATCCGGAATTTTTGGCGATATTATTCGAATAAAAAAATAGAATCCGATGAACGAAATACGCCTCTTTGCCCCTGCCACTGTTGCCAATGTGTCTTGTGGTTTTGATGTGTTGGGTTTTGCTTTGGACAGTGTGGGCGATAGGATGACCATTCGTCGCAATAAAGTCGGCGAGCTCCGGATTACCAAAATCACCGGTCAACCCTTGCCCATGGAAGTTCTAAAAAATGTTTCCGGTGTGTCGGCACTTGCTTTGCTGAATGCTTACGGAGGTGAGCAAGGATTTGACATCGAGATTGAGAAAAATATCAAACCCGGCAGTGGCATCGGCAGCAGTGCGGCCAGTTCGGCAGGTGCGGTTTTTGGCATCAACGAATTATTAGACAGACCTTTTTCAAAGGAAGATTTGGTCAGATTTGCCATGAAAGGCGAAGCCCTCGCGGGCGGTACAGAACACGCAGACAATGTTGCTCCTTGTATTTTCGGCGGATTTACGCTCATACAGAGTTGTCAGCCTTTGCGCGTCGTTTCGTTGCCCTCGCCGGAGGAACTTTTTGCAGTAGTGCTCCATCCGCAGATAGAAGTCAAGACTTCCGATGCGCGCGAAATTCTCAAATCGCATGTCTTGTTGAAAAAAGCTGTGCGCCAATCCGGCTATTTGGGTGGATTTGTTGCCGGACTTTTCACGAATGATTATGACTTGATTGCTGCTTCGTTGAAAGATGAAATCGTCGAGCCGGCGCGTTCTATGCTCATTCCATTGTTTGATGAAGTCAAGCAAACTGCACTAGAAAATGGTGCTTTGGGCTGTGGCATTTCAGGTTCCGGACCGTCGATATTTACGCTCAACCGCGGAGAGAATACCGCTCGTCAAGTGGCGGAAGCCATGCGAAAAGTCTATCAAAAAAGCCAAATCCCATTTGATGTTCACCTCTCGAAAGTGAATCCGAAAGGGATAAAAGTTGATTAGGGATTGGATGCTTGTTACTGGTTACTGGTTACTTGTTACTTGTTATTTGTTATTTGTTATTTGTTATTTGTTATTTGAAAATTATCATTTATTTTTTTAAGAATACGTTTTATGAAGTATTACAGTCTCCACCGTCAATCTCCCGAAGTTTCGTTTGAAACTGCTGTTGTCAACGGATTGGCTCCCGATAAAGGACTTTATTTTCCGGATAATATCCAACCACTTTCGGTGGATTTTGTCCGTCAATTGAAATCGCATTCGCAGGCTGAAATTGCCTTTGAAGTAGTCAAACAATTTGTGGGTGGCGAGATACCTGAAACGATATTAAAACAAATCGCTGCCGAAACCGTCGATTTTGATTTTCCCTTGGTAAAAATAACCGAATCGGTTTACAGTCTTGAGCTTTATCATGGTCCAACCATGGCATTTAAAGATGTGGGTGCGCGTTTTATGGCGCGCTGTCTCGGCTATTTCAACCGTGAAAAGAAAGAGCAAAAAGTGACCGTGCTCGTTGCCACTTCAGGCGACACCGGTGGCGCAGTTGCCAATGGATTTTTGGGTGTGGAAGGCGTGGAAGTCATCATCCTCTACCCGAGTGGGAAAGTGAGCGAGATTCAAGAAAAACAGTTGACTACTTTGGGACAAAACATCACTGCGCTCGAAGTAGCCGGTACTTTTGACGACTGTCAGGACATGGTGAAGCGCGCTTTTATGGACGAAACCCTCAAAAGTTTAACGCTCACTTCTGCCAACTCCATCAATGTGGCGCGCTGGTTGCCACAGATGTTTTACTACTTTTTCGCCGTTCGCCAACTTGAAGATTTGAACAAACCGATTGTTTTCTCCGTACCGAGCGGAAATTTTGGGAATATCTGCGCCGGTATTGTCGCTTCCAAATTGGGCTTGCCCATCGCACATTTTGTTGCATCGACCAATGTAAACGACATCGTGCCAAATTACTTAATCAGTGGCGAGTATGAACCAAAAGCGTCCAAACCCACCATTTCCAACGCGATGGATGTGGGTAATCCAAGTAATTTTGTCCGCATTCAACAACTGTTTGACAACAATTTCGATCAATTGAAAAAGCATTTTTCGGCTTACAGTTTTACCGATACCCAGACCCGCGAAGCCATGAACACGCTACACAAAAACCACAACTATATTTCCGATCCGCACGGTGCGGTGGGTTACTTGGGATTAAAAAAATATACCCAATCCCAAGCCGATACAACCGGTATCTTTTTAGAGACAGCCCACCCGGTGAAATTCTTGGATGAAGTGGAGAAAACCCTGAACCTCCAAATCCCAATTCCGGCGCAGATAGCTGCCGTGATGGACAAACCCAAAACAAGTATTCGGATTTCTAATTATGCAGATTTGAAGCGGGTTTTGTTGGGAGGATAAACTTTGGAATTTGGTAATCGC
>PHDQ01000314.1 GCA_002841025.1 Bacteroidetes bacterium HGW-Bacteroidetes-13
AAGCAAATTGCCAAAACGCTGCATCCGGAAACGCCGGTCAACATATTGAAAGGAAATGCCATCGCCAAAGGTGTTTCCGAAGAACTTGATGCGCTGCGGGACATCGCACATTCGGGAAAAAAATACCTTGACGACATCGTCTTGAGGGAATCACAACGCACCGGAATCACTTCTTTGAAAATTGCATCCAACAACGTCTTCGGATATTACATTGAGGTACGCAACACCCACAAAGACAAGGTTCCGACAGAATGGATTCGGAAACAGACACTGGTCAATGCGGAAAGATACATCACCGAAGAACTCAAAATATTTGAGGAGAAAATCTTAGGAGCTGAAGATAAAATTCTTCAATTGGAACAAGAGATTTTTGCCAAACTGGTGACAGAAGTTCAAGAGTATATTGCACCCATTCAACAAAACGCTGCGCTTGCTGCCGAGTTAGATTGCTTGTCTTCCTTCGCGATTTTGGCACAGGAAAATCAATACATCCGTCCGACCTTGGATGAGAATTTTGAAATTGTACTGACGCAGGCACGCCATCCGGTGATTGAAAAGCAATTGCCTTTGGGTGAAAGTTACATCGCCAACGATTTGTATTTAGACAACGACAGCCAACAAATCATCATGATAACAGGGCCGAATATGTCCGGAAAATCTGCTATTCTCAGGCAAACGGCTTTGGTTGTGATTATGGCGCAAATGGGTAGTTTTGTACCTGCCGAAAAAGCACACATCGGTTTGGTTGATAAAATTTTCACGCGGGTGGGTGCTTCCGACAACATCTCTTCCGGCGAATCGACTTTTATGGTGGAAATGAATGAAACTTCCAGCATTTTGAACAATTTGTCGGAGCGCAGTTTGATTTTATTAGATGAAATCGGGCGTGGCACCAGCACTTATGACGGAATATCGATTGCTTGGGCCATTGCAACTTACTTGCACGAACATCCCCATCGACCAAAAACACTTTTTGCAACCCATTACCACGAGTTGAATGACATGGCAGAAAGTTTTGGGCGCATCAAGAACTTTAATGTATCGGTTAAAGAACTCAAAGACAAGGTGCTTTTTTTGCGAAAATTGGTAGAAGGAGGCAGCGCACATAGCTTCGGGATTCATGTTGCTAAAATGGCGGGCATGCCCAGACAGGTGATAGACCAAGCCAATAAAATGTTGAAAAAATTAGAAGAATCTCATTCGGGCGAACAAATTGCCGAAAAAGTCAAACAAGCCAAATCTTCCGATTATCAACTCAGTTTTTTCAATTTGGATGATCCTTTGTTGGAAGAAATTCGCGACGAACTGAACTCGATAGACATCAACACGCTCACGCCTGTGGAGGCACTTATGAAACTCAACGAAATAAAACGCATGCTCGAAAGAAGTAAAAGTCCTGCTAAATCTTGAAAAACAAAGTACTTTATCGATTATCAAATTTTATTTCATGCACAGATTGAACAAGTTGAGGTTTTTGACACCTGGATTGCGGAGAATTGTATTTTTTTCTTTGTAATTCTCATAAATGTATTAAATTTGCTCCCGCATTAGAAAGAAAATACGTTCTGATAAAGTTAGATTAACTTTACCTTTTTGACATAAAAACGCAATAGCGTTTTCTAAAATTGCGAAAATAGCTCAGTTGGTAGAGCGCAACCTTGCCAAGGTTGAGGTCGCGGGTTCGAATCCCGTTTTTCGCTCTTTTTTTATTTAGGATTGAAAAGAGCAGATTTTCGTTTTTTTGAATGAAAAATTGAAGGTCGCGGGTTCTTCCGAAGCGTCGGAAC
>PHDQ01000315.1 GCA_002841025.1 Bacteroidetes bacterium HGW-Bacteroidetes-13
AGCGCACCTTATTTTGCCTACCCATCGTTTGCTTGATGCAGCTTCGGAGGCTTCCAAAGGAAAAGCGAAAATCGGTTCGACTCTCAAGGGTATCGGTCCAACTTATATGGACAAAACCGGACGAAACGGCATCCGAGTCGGAGATCTGGAAATGCCCGATTGGAAAGAAAAATACCGCGCCTTAGCCAATAAACATGAAGAAATGATTCATTTTTTCGATGTGGACATTCAATACAATCTAAAAGAATTGGAACAAGAGTTTTTTGATGCAGTTAAAATACTGAAAGCATTGACTTTCGTTGACAGCGAAAATTTTATGCACCAAGCCATGCTTTCCGGAAAAAAAATATTGGCAGAAGGTGCGCAAGGCTCGTTGTTAGATATTGATTTTGGCACATATCCTTACGTGACTTCTTCCAACACCACAGCTGCAGGTGCCTGTACCGGACTTGGTGTTGCTCCCAATGCGATTGGAGAAGTCATCGGTATTTTTAAGGCTTATACAACACGTGTAGGCAGTGGCCCTTTTCCAACCGAACTTTTTGACGAAGTTGGTGCACGTATCGGAAGTGTAGGCAAAGAATTTGGTGCCACAACAGGCAGACCGCGGCGTTGTGGATGGTTGGATTTGGTTGGTTTGAAATACGCAATCCGAATCAATGGAGTTACGCAATTGATTATGATGAAAAGTGATGTACTTTCCGGAATAGAAGAAATAAAAGTTTGTACGGCTTATCAATACAAAGGAGAAAAAATCACACATTTTCCTTACTCCATCGAGCCCGAAGTTGTGCAGCCGGTTTATCAAACTTTTAAAGGATGGAAAACGGATATTACTTCAGCTACAAAATATGAAGATTTTCCAAAAGAGCTCAAAGCTTATGTTGACTTTTTAGAAGAATGCCTACAAGTTCCTATCAAAATGATTTCGGTTGGTCCGGATCGAAAACAGACAGTTTTTAGGTAAGCCACATTCAAAACAACAAGCATAAAAAAGCCCGCAACCTTAGATTTTGCGGGCTTTTTCTATATCGTATTGAAAGTTTAATTCACAATCTCTACTTCAAAAACCAAATCGGTATTGGGTGGAATAATTCCACCGCCGGCACCTTGCTCGCCATAACCGAGATGAGATGGGATAAACATGATTACTTTGTCTCCATCTTTCATCGTGAAAAGACCTTCTTTGAATCCAGGAATCATTGAAATTTCTTTACTTAGTTTGATTTCAATGGGACTGTACGGGCGATTCGGGTCAAATTTTTCATATTTCTGTGCGATCTCTGCCATGTTACTGTCAAACATTTCACCATTGGCTAAGAATCCGGAGTAATTAAACTTGATGGTTTGTCCTTCTTTTAATTTTTGCCCTTGTTTGTTATCATTCAATACATAAATCTTTAAACCTGACGGCAATTCAGTTGCTTGACTTTTCAAATCATACATTTTATTGATAAAATCCGCTTTTAATTTAGCAGTCACACGCTCTTTCTCCTCAAGTGCGCGGGTCTGCTTTTCAAAAAAGTCAGAAAACACTTTTTGGGCATTAAAGTTTTTGGCATCTTTACCTATACGAATGATTTCGATTTTTGTCATGCTGTCTCCTTGTGCAATCGTGTCAACAACAGCTTGCCCGTAAACAACTTTACCAAAGATAGAGTGAAAACCGTTGAGCCATGGAGTTTCTTTGTGCGTGATGAAAAATTGACTTCCATTCGTGTCGGGTCCTGAATTTGCCATAGCCAAAATACCAGCTGATTCAAATGTCAAATCATTG
>PHDQ01000316.1 GCA_002841025.1 Bacteroidetes bacterium HGW-Bacteroidetes-13
TTGACAACTTATGTGTTGCGATACGCGTTGTTTTTTATAATTTCGAAACATGGAAAAAGCTAGACAAACAACACAATTTACAACTGCAAACAACCCGATAATTTCATTAGAAAAAGGTAAACTCCCACCCCAAGCCATTGATTTGGAAGAGGCTGTATTGGGCGCCATGATGATAGACAAAAAAGGGGTCAGTGAGGTCATAGACATACTCAGCCCCGATGCTTTCTACAAAGATGCGCACCGCTACATATTTGAAGCCATTTATACACTTTTTCACGACAGTCAACCCATCGATTTACTCACGGTATCCAACCAACTCAAAAAAGATCAAAAACTCGACCTGACAGGCGGTGATTACTACCTCATCCAACTGACGCAGAAAGTTGCTTCATCAGCACACATTGAGTTTCATGCGCGCATCATTCTTCAAAAATACATCCTGCGAAGCCTGATACGCATTTCTTCCGAAACCATCGAAGATTCTTATGACGATACGACCGATGTGTTTGATTTGTTGGACAAAGCCGAAACCAAACTCTTTGAAATTTCACAAAACAACATCAAAACATCCACAGAAGTTGCGCAAAGTCTGATTTCGCAAGCCAAGAAACGCATCGAAGAAATTGCAAACAAAGAAGGACTCAGCGGTGTGCCGAGTGGTTTTGAAAAATTAGACAAACTCACTTCCGGCTGGCAACCTTCAGACCTTATTATTATCGCGGCTCGCCCCGGTATGGGTAAAACTGCTTTTGTCCTTTCAATGGCCAGAAATATCGTGATTAACAACAACATACCGGTAGCTGTTTTCTCTTTGGAAATGTCATCCGTACAATTGATAACAAGGCTCATTTCGTCTGAAACCGGACTTTCGTCTGAGAAATTACGTACCGGAAAATTGGAAACACACGAGTGGGAGCAGCTCAACGTGAAAGTCAAAAAACTCGAAACTGCACCACTCTACATAGACGACTCAGCTTCCCTGTCCATTTTTGATTTGCGCGCAAAAGCCCGTAGAATGGTTTCACAATATGGTATCAAAATCATCATCATCGACTATTTGCAATTGATGACCGCCGGATCGTCTCAAAAAGGTGGCGGAAACCGCGAGCAAGAAATATCATCCATTTCTCGCAACCTGAAAGCATTGGCAAAAGAATTAGACATACCGGTAATCGCACTTTCACAACTTTCGCGCGCTGTAGAAACTAGAGCAGGAGGTAGTAAAAGACCTTTGCTTTCGGATTTGAGGGAATCCGGAGCCATCGAGCAGGATGCAGATATTGTTTCATTCATTTATCGTCCCGAATACTACAAATTGGACACTTGGGACGATGAGCAAGCCTCTCCTACACAAGGACAAGCCGAGTTTATCATCGCCAAACACCGAAACGGTGCCACTGATGCGGTTCGATTGCGGTTTATCGACAAATTGGGTAAATTTGAAAACCTAGAAGATTTTGAGTCGCCACATGAGTTTGAGTCTAAGATGAACAACGAATTGGATCAACTTCGCACCTCATTCAAAAAAGGAAATCCTTTTGAAGACAACCGCTACCAGTCCAATAATTTTCAAAACGACGATGATGTGCCGTTTTGATACTTTTACATTGCTGTCCAGTAAAAATTATTGACCGGAGGTAAGCTCTTGCCATACCATCCTTAGTTTATGTTTTTGAGTTTCAAAACTAAAAAGATTGCCAACTGGTTTTTAAACATCACTTATCTCCCATTATTTTTTTATTTGGCTAAAGCCAACCTGCCCGAATGTTCAGGCG
>PHDQ01000048.1 GCA_002841025.1 Bacteroidetes bacterium HGW-Bacteroidetes-13
GTTTTAAATTCTATGTTTTCGGCTGAAAGAACATAACTTTCATTAACTACATCACTTTCCATCAAACCTATCATCGCTTCCACCACGTCTTCAACATCAACAAAACCGACTGTGCCACCCGGATAAAATGACAATCCTTTTGAAATTTTTGAAAATAACTTTCCGCTGCCCGAATTCCAAAATCCTGCGCCTAAAACCACGCTCGGATTGACGATGACCACAGGTAAGCCCTCTTGAGAAGCACGCCAAACTTCAATTTCTGCACCATACTTGGTTATTCCGTAAACGTGGTTGTCCGACTCAGGGTTCCAGGTCGTTTTTTCATTTATCAAAGTGTCGATTGGCGTTTCTCCCAAAGTTGCTACCGTACTGACGTGGCAAAATTTTTCAACTCCGAATTTAAGACTCAGATTAACCATATTAGCCGTCCCCTCGATGTTTACTTTTTTGAGTTCGTCAAATCGGTTTCCATCAAAACTCACGATTGCCGCAACGTGATAAACCTGCCTGATTCCGTCAAAAGCATGTTCAAGCGAAGGAATATCGTTGATGTCAGCTTCAACCCAATCGATTAAATCCAATAATTCATCGGGAGACTTTTCGAAATAAGAAAAAACATGTTTCACAGCCTTAATTTTCGATTTATTTCTGAAAATGGCACGAACTTTATGTCCTCTTTTTGTCAAAGCATACAACAAATACGATCCGATAAATCCTGTTCCTCCGGTTACTAATATCATAATTGGATGTCGTCAAATGTTAAAATACTTGTTGTAAAATTCAATTTATATTTTGAATATTTTCAATGATAGACTTTTCAATTATATCATCTCATCAAAAGGAATAACGGTTAAAAATCCCTTTTTCTTAAAATATTCCGGACTGTCAATATCTCCTGCGGCGAGAACAAAATCACCACCCCATGCACCAAGGCTTTTTATGACACCCGA
The DNA here is from genome assembly GCA_002841025.1 of Bacteroidetes bacterium HGW-Bacteroidetes-13. Classification (GTDB taxonomy): domain Bacteria; phylum Bacteroidota; class Bacteroidia; order Flavobacteriales; family Flavobacteriaceae; genus UM-FILTER-40-17. The sequence continues at coordinate 951 of PHDQ01000048.1, forward strand.
ATAATCCGAGAAATGCAAATCTTTCACCTTGGGAAGTTGAAGCGTTGATGCAATCCTGTTTTCATGTATTTGCATACATTCTGAAAACTGTTCTAAAGTGTTAGATATTAATATTTTATGCGTAATTATTGAAATATCCTGAACAAAGTTTCTTTTGTTTTTCAAAGATTGATAGTGCTGAATTCCCTCGCGGCTGTTTTGCTTTCGATTGAGATGAACGAAAAACAAATTCTTAGAAAAAACGGGGTTAAAACTTATCTGCTCCACTTTGGGTTTTCCGTCTATAAGTTGATACAGCACAGGCTTTTGACTTGCTGCACACGCGATGTCATAACCACTTCCGCCAAAACTCGATTCCAACAACAAATACGGATTAACCCCAGCCCATTGCGCAAGGTTGTAAATCAAGGTTGATGAAGTTCCCAATCCCCAATTTCTTGGAAAGTCCAATTTTGTAACAACCTCATATCCTGTGTGTTGATTGAACATGTCAGGCTTAATTTTAGCAACCGCTCGAAGAAGACTGCGCAACGGTTTTTCATAAGCATCCATGTTGGGCTTTTCATCATTAAGCAAATCGGTCATCTGTATTTTGGTTTCAAACCAAATTTGGTTGTTGTTGTCAAAACTTATCCAAACCAACTCAGGCTTTTCTATCACTTTTACCTCCATTGATTGTCCAAAACGAGTGGGTAGCGCCAAAGCCAAAGCACCATCCAACACCGCGTATTCGCCGGTTATCAGGAGTTTTCCGTTGCTGTGAAAAGTAGTCAATGAAATGCTGTGTGTTAAACCTAATTAATATTCAAAATATTTGCTTCCCTGATCTGAATAAGTTGCGTTTCAACTGCCGAAAAACTTACGATATGGTGCTTAAAGTACTCAATTATTTGCACTTTCTCTGCTTCGTTGGCATTGAATTGATTGAGCATGTTCAACAAATGCATTTTCATGTGCCCTTTTTGAATTCCGGAAGTTATCAAGGCGTTGATTGCGGCAAAATTTTGTGCTAAACCGGCTACAGCCACCAACGTCATCAGTTGTTCTGCGTTTGGATTGTCAAGTATTTCGTGTGACATTTTCACCAAAGGATGCAACTGCGTCAGTCCGCCGACTGTTCCCAAAGACAATGGAATTTCTATCCAAAATCGAAAATTATTTCCTTCCACTTCGGCATGTGTCAAACTTTTATAACGACCTTCTCGAGCTGCAAATGCATGAACGCCTGCTTCAATTGCTCTAAAATCGTTTCCTGTTGCCAACACCACTGCATCTACTCCGTTCATGACACCTTTGTTGTGTGTGACTGCTCTATAGGGTTCAATCTCTGCTATTTTCACAGCTTGTAAAAATTTTTGTGCATAATCTTCAGGCGCAAGTGTCGCATCTTCATTCAACTCAGAAATTAAACAAGAAACTTCTGCACGTACCAAACAGTCCGGCACATAATTCGATAATATACTCATGACAATCTGAACGTCGCGTTCTTCAACGGTAAACAAATCAAAAGTCTGAGCTGACTCCCGAAAGGTTTTGGCAAACTGTTCCAGACAAGAATTGATAAAATTTGCTCCCATCGCGTCGCGGGTGTCAAATGTCGCAGAGAGTTGAAAATAATTTGCTAAATCGCTTGTTTTATCGACCAAAGTAACGTCTAAAACGCCGCCGCCTCGTTTCTTCATTTTCAACGTAATCGACTCTACGTCAGCTATTAATTTTGGTTTTACCGTTTCGAAATACTGATGCAATTTAGCCACATCGCCACGATATATAAAATGTACTTGGCCGTTTTTCACCTTTGATAAAACTTTGGTTTTAAATCCACCTCGAGTTAGCCAAAATTTTGCAGAACGCGCTGCTGCTGCCACCACCGAGCTTTCTTCGATTACCATCGGAATGGCGTACAATTGATCATTTATCAAAAAATTGGGGGCAATGCCATAAGGCATGTAAAAATTGGTCATTGTATTTTCGATAAACTCATCATGCAAATTTTGAAGTTTTGCATCGCTGTGCCAATAGGTTTGCAGTAATTGAATGCCTTGCTCGGAATTCTTGAAATAATGCTTTGCCAGCCAGGCAATCTTTTCGTCTTTCGTGAGCTTTGAGAATTTTTCTACCGGTTTTATTGTCATTTTTTTTTATCTAAAACACAAAGATAAGTCGTTTAAACAAATAAATGAAAATGGATGAATTTCGTTGTTGTATTAAGATTAAAAATCTACACTCCTTTCTTTTTTTTAACTTTGCTGACTTTAATGTTAATCTGAAAATCAAATGAGTTTTTTTAAGAACCTATTTTCATCCGAAAAAAAAGACAATCTTGACAAAGGATTGGAGAAATCAAGAACCGGATTTTTCAGTAAACTCTCCAAAGCTGTTGCCGGAAAATCGAAAGTGGATGAAGCTGTTTTAGACGAGTTAGAAGAAGCGCTCATTTCTGCCGATGTTGGGGTAGCCACAACCCTAAAAATTATAGATCGAATTGAAAAACGTGTTTCCAAAGACAAGTATCTCGGAACGGATGAATTGAATGGCATTTTACGCGAAGAAATTGCCTCATTGCTTTCAGAATCCAACAACGGTGAAGATTCAGAACTAACAGTGCCTAATGGAGTCAAACCTTATGTAGTGATGGTTGTCGGAGTGAATGGTGTTGGAAAAACCACTTCCATCGGGAAATTAGCTAACCAATACAAAAAACAAGGAAAAAAAGTTATGCTTGGAGCGGCCGATACTTTTCGAGCCGCTGCTATCGATCAACTTCAGATTTGGGCAGACCGCTCGGATGTGCCGATTGTGAAACAAAAAATGGGTTCAGATCCATCAGCCGTTGTTTATGAAACCTTGCAACAGGCTGTCAAAGATAACATTGATGTGGTTTTAATTGATACCGCAGGAAGGCTTCACAACAAAATAAACCTCATGAACGAACTTTCAAAAGTGAAGCGTGTCATGCAAAAAGTGATACCCGATGCACCGCACGAAGTGTTGCTGATTTTGGACGGCTCTACGGGTCAGAACGCATTTGAACAAGCCAAACAATTTACCGCTGCCACGGAAGTCACAGCCTTGGCAGTTACCAAACTCGATGGTACGGCAAAAGGCGGTGTAGTCATCGGCATATCCGATCAATTTCAAGTGCCGGTCCGTTTTATTGGTGTTGGCGAAGGCATCGATGACTTACAGGTATTTAACAAATATGAATTTGTCGATTCATTTTTTAAGTCTGAAAAACCTTAACAATTTGCATCTGTAAAAACCCAAATTTAATAGTATCTAATTTAAAACCGCGCGCTCAATCGCAAACTCGCGACTCTGCCGGTCTGAAAATTAGGAATCCCGATAAATCGATTGGATGAAGTGTCTCGCACAAAAGTTGAAGTGTTGGTGTTGCGTGCATCAAACATATTGAACAGTTCCACGCCAAAAGTAAGTTCTTTGAATGGTGACAACCAATGTCCTTTCGGATAGCGATTGGCTTCGTCCGTAAACACATAAGATATCCCAATATCTGCGCGTTTGTAATCGCGCAACCGGTTTTGAAAATTTCTCGGATCGGCTCCCGCTGGTGATCCGGTCGGAAGTCCGGAGTTGTAAACCAAGTTCAGATACATTTTTAAGTTGGGCATATTGGGCACATAATCCTGAAACAAAGCAGCAAACTTAAATCGTTGGTCGGTGGGTCTGGGGATGTAACCCTGGTTGTTGGTGTTTTCTTCCGTTTTGAGCAAACCAACTGAAAACCAAGATTCCGTTCCGGGTACAAACTCACCATTCAATCGAACATCCAAGCCATAGGCATAGGCATCGGTATTGTTGTCCGCCCTGAAGCGAGTCCGCACATTTTCGATGGTGAAGGCATTGACATCGGTCATGTCTTTGTAGTAAATCTCCGACACCAATTTAAATGGTCTATCCCACATCATAAAACTGAAATCGTTACCCAAAACAATGCTCAAAGCTTGTTGCGCATCTACATCGGGTTGAACAACACCTTGCAAATTTCTCAACTCCCGATAGAATGGTGGTTGATGATACAAACCGGCAGAAAGTCTGAAAACCATGTCTGATATCCAATTGGGTTTGATGGAAAACTGCGCGCGCGGGCTGATGACAATATTATCGCTGCTTTCGATGCCATCGCCACTCACGTTCCAATAATGAAACCGTGCGCCGACATTGTAGAACACTTCCGAATATCCCCAAAAGGTGCGTTTGCTCCACTGTCCGAAACCGGAAATACGATCTATTTGCGTGTCATTTTTTGCTTTCACCCGCTGGAAAGCAACCAACGGAGCCGTAAAAGGTTCGTCGGGTTGATTGTTGGCAAATTCGGGACGAAACGGGCGAACCGAAAATCCGGCTGAGTCGATGATTTCAAATTCATCCAATTTATCCCGAATATCTTCGACCGTATATTTGATGCCCCAATCGAATTGATTGTTGACAACCGTGTATGTCCCTTTGTGTTCAAAATTGGCAATCAACGCATCAAGCTCGTTTCGCGCGTGTGTCAGTTGCGAACCTACGGCTGTTGCCAAATCTACATTTCCCAAATTGGGTGAACCAATATCGGTGTTTACTTCACCAATCAAAAAAGAAGCTTCGATGTCAAAAAATTCTTCTTCGATGGCGTGATAAGCCGAAGCGATGAATTTTAAAGTCAAATTTTCATTGGCTTTGTACGTTGCTTTAAAAGCGCCAAATTGGGTTTGGTATTGGTCTTGCTCTTTTCCATCAAACAAAACAACCAATGCACGCGGATCGGCAACTGTGCCAAAATTGGTTTGGCGGCGTTTGGGCCTGAAATCGTAATCATTTTGAGAAACCACACCCAAAAAATCAAGTTGTAATTTTCGGTTGAATTGATAAGTAAGAAAAGTTTGAAAATCGATGAAACGCGGCGTGAAATCGGATTCTGTGTCCTGACTGTCCACCAACAGGCTGTTGTCTCTAAGTCGAAAACCCGCAATACCCGATAATTTTTGATTTTTGGAAACACCTTGTACAAAAGCACTTGCTCCGAGGAAACTCAAATCGACTCCTGCGCCAAACTGAGTAGGTGTTCGATACGTAATGTCGAGTACGGATGACATTTTATCGCCGTATTTGGCTTGAAATCCACCCGCTGAAAAATACACATTCTCGGTGAGGTCCGAATTGACAAAGCTCAAACCTTCCTGCTGTCCGGAGCGAACAAGAAAAGGGCGATAGACTTCCACTTCATTTACATAGACCAAATTCTCTTCAAAACTCCCGCCACGCACGGAATACTGCGTACTTAAATCGTTGTTTGAATTAACACCCGGCAAGGTTTTTAGTATGTTTTCAATTCCCGCATTGGCACCGGGTATTTTCCGAATAATATTGGGTGAGATGCTGACTACACCGGAAACTCGATCACGGGTTTCAGCTGTGACAATGACTTCTGACATCTGCTCTACATTGATTTTCATCACCGGATTGTATTCAAAACTTTCGTTGTTTTTCAACTTGAAAGTCAGTGTAATCGGTTTGTGCGAGAGGTGACTAAAGGTGATTTTTATTTCTTTTTCGGCATCGACGACCAAAACATAGAATCCGGTGGCATCGGTTTGTGTGCCACCTTCTTGAAAACTAACATTGACTCCTTCGATAGGTTTGTTGCTCTCGTCTAAAACAATTCCTTTGATGGTGGCTTTTTGAGAAAAGCTGCAAAAACTTACCAAAAGAAACAGTGCAAAAAAGTAATGGTTTATTTTCAAAATCGAAAGTATGGTTGACTGATTTAAATTGATTTTATTTTTTTCTAAAAAACTCGGTTTCAAAAATAGTACTATTTCCGACATGGTCGGTAGCAATTACTTTTAAAATGTGTTTTGCCTGCGGCGTTTCCTCTAAAATATTATCTTCAAAATCGAAAGTAAGCGTGTTTTCTTTGTATTCGTATTCGGTCAAAATCCATTTGCCGTCGATGGTAGCTTTAAATCCGGAAAGCTCAGATTCCTGATCGGAAACATGTAGTTTTAAATACCTGAAATTGGTAAGCCATTGCCCTTTTTTTATATTAATCGGATATATTTTAGGTGGTGTCGTGTCTTTTTTAAATGTATAAGTCCCTAAATATTTGACACTTGCAGCCAACGTATTGCCGATTCGTTTGGTATTCACCTGAAAATATCTGCCTTTGTCAAACTCGGCAATATACATTTTGTCAATCGCTTCTTTTGAAAACCCGGAAACATCAAAAGTCAGATCAAATGCCTTGTGAACGGGGATGCTTGCGCTGCCAATCTGCGCGGTGATGCTGTCTTTCATTTGAAAATCAAAATTGAAATCTTCATAAAAAGACCATTTATCAAAATGTACGGACACTTTTCCCGATTTAAAATCAAAGGGTTGACTGGCTCTTACAAGATTGGTTGCCTGAACTTTTTCAACGGAATCTATGATTGGATTTTCAACGCCAATCAGTGGTATTTCAACGATGGTTTCGTTGTGGTAGGCATCGGTCACAATCAATCTGATTTGGTATTTTGTGGTATCTTTTATTTCAATGACACCATTCTGCTTTTTATCCTTGTAAATGCTTAAAAAATTATAAGGTGCTTTGTAAACTCGTTGGATACGTTGCCCGGTTCGTTTGTAATACGCATAATCTATCAGCGAATTCAGATACCTGCTCTCAAAAAACGAAAAAGTTTCGAGATCGTAGCCGAAATTCTTCAGACCGTTTACATAGCTTTCGACTTTATAAATTCCATTTCTGTTTGCCGTTAAATCCAATCGATCATAAGCCGAAAAACCTACATAAATAGAACCACTCACCTTCACCGGATTGGTTTTGACATAACCTTGTCGCTGGGTTTGCAAAGTCAGTTGACTCATTTTTGCACTTCCGTTTACCCTCGCGTTTTCATCAGCAGGATAGACAAAAACACGCTCAATAACAGGTGGTTTGCTGTCTTTTATATCGAATCCGAAAAGCGAAGGGTTGATGGGTTTTTCAGATTTGGTTTCGCGAATTTCAAAATGAAGATGTGGACCACCCGAACCTCCGGTATTTCCACTGTATGCGATGAGCTGTCCTTTGGTAAGCTGGAAAATTGATGCATCGGGAAACAATTCGATGTCATAGGATTCTTTTTGATATTGATTTTTCTTTACCCAAGCCTCGATTTCCGGAGAAAATTTGCTCAAATGCCCATAAACCGTGGTATAGCCATTTGGGTGGGTAACATAAATTGCTTTTCCATATCCAAACCATTCCACTTTGATACGCGACACATATCCTTCCCCCGCTGCAAACACCGGAAGTCCGGTTTGACCTTGCGTTTTGATGTCTAATCCGGAGTGAAAATGATTGGAGCGCAATTCACCAAAAGAACCCGCTATCAACAATGGGATGTCGAGTGGCGAGCGGAAGAAATCTTTGGGATATTGCGTTTGAGAAAAACTTTCGAAAGGAAATATAATTGTAATAAGAAATAAAAAAACAAAGCGATTGCCGTACATCTGCATAAATTTTATTTTGATTGTCTAAATTTACTTGAAAGTCTCGACTAAAAAAAGTTAAATTTTAACAAGATAACGAATGTGCCGCGACAATGTTTTAATAGCAGGATTTAATTTAACGTGAGCTCGAAGTAAGAAAAGCGAACTTTCTAATCAAATTAAACACAAATTATTGTCATTCAATGATTTTCAAAAAGTAGTCATCTGTGTCCATTTGCAGAATCAGCGGGAAAATTCTTTAAAAGTCTCCCGCGAATAACGCAGTTCTGCGCAGATGTCAATGAGTCAAACTCAAACCGCTTTAACCCAAATTATTAAATGTCGAACTCACGTTAATTTATCTGTTGTCATGTCAGATCGTGTCAGAATAAAATTGTCTCGGTTTTTATCTTCCGTTTGATTTTCAAAAATAAGTTGTTGGTCAAACGATTCAAAGAAAATCTGCAACCTCAATTCGGGAGACAAATCGAGGAACTCCTTTTCTCTTCTCAGATTGTTTTGTTCTTTGGTAGAAAAATAAAGCATGGCGCAAAAGTATATTTTACAACAAATACCTGCTATTAAGATAATTGTAATTTATTTAAAACAAGACAAATATAATCAATTTCACAGTCAACCTTCGGAAATTTTCACCAAAATTCTGCTTCGTTTTTCTACTTGGTTTGTTGAATATTGAATTTTTCCAATTCCTTCAAACTGATTTTACCCTCATAAAAAGCCTTCCCGATGATGGCTCCTTCACAGCCGATTTCGGCTAATTTGTAAAGATCGTCCACGCAAGAAACGCCACCCGATGCGATTAATTTGATTCCGACTGCTTTGTTTAAAATTTTGCTGTACAACTCGTTTGAAGCGCCTTCGAGCATGCCGTCTTTGGAAATATCTGTACAAATGACATATTGAATACCTTCGTTCAGATAATCCAGTATAAATGGCAACAATTCCAATTGAGAACTTTCCTGCCATCCGCTTACTGCTACTTTTTCGTCTTTTGCATCCGCTCCCAAAATGATTTTTAGACTTCCGAAGGTTTTTATCCAACCCTTAAAAACCTCCGGATTCTTGACAGCAATGCTGCCACCGGTAATTTGGTTGGCGCCACTTTCAAAAGCAATTTTCAAATCAGCATCGGATTTTAGACCGCCGCCGAAATCTATTTTTAAGCTCGTCTTGGTTGCGATTTGTTCCAATGTTTTCCGGTTGACGATATGTTGCGATTTGGCGCCATCCAAATCCACCAAATGCAGATATTCGATGCCGCTTGCCTCAAATTGTTTGGCAATTTCCAACGGATTTTTGTTGTATATTTTTTGCGTGTTGTAATCACCTTTGGTAAGTCGAACACATTTTCCTTCAATGATGTCAATGGCGGGAATGAGCCTCATGGATTTTAGGTTTGCAACCTGCCTGAAGACAGGTAATGGTATATTTATTTTTAATCCTCGTTTTTCTGTTGATTAGATTTTTCTTTAGAAATAAGAGAGACTATTTCATCTGAAATTTGATTGAAAAAGTGAGGATTCACTTGAGTTATTTTAGACAGGATGAGATTTTTATTTACCGTAAAAACTTTATGTGCTCTAATGAAACTCTTCAATGGTAAGGAAATCAAACAATCATTGTCATTGATTGGAAAAGTAAGTCCGTCTTCGTGATATTTTGATGTGATTTGTACGAGTAAATAGTCTTTGGTTTTGTTTACCTTGGCATTAGAAATAATCATGGCAGGTCTTCTTTTAAATTCGGAACCGTCCGTAAACGGAAATTTCACAACCACGATATCTCCCTGCTTAAACATTTGATTTTTTATAATAATTCATCCCAACGGCTATCTTCTTTTGAAAGCCAATCTTTTGACAAGGATTTTTCACTTGCAGAATAAGATATAGAACCATCTATTTCTTCAAGAAGATTATCTCGCTGTTTCAACTCTTCCTCCTTGATAGATTTTAGCGTTTGTTCTAAGATGAAGAATCTTTTTGCCAGTGGCAAATGTTTTATCTCTTTCATCAATGATTTAACTTGCATGTCTATTTTTTTATCTTGACACTACAAAAATACTAAAAAAACCATGTCTTTTCATTTTTTCGAGTTTGTTAAGTTTCAAAAAAACTTCGTCTAAATTTAAGTTTTGATAAAAATAACCGCCAATTTTTAGGATTCGTTATTTATGTCATTCTTTTTTTTAATTTGCATCTGAATAAATCAAAGAAACTACATGAATCCCATTACTCGACTTTTTGACATTCCATATTACCAACTCGCCAATTACAACCTCGATGCTGCATTGGTTACCAAATACAATGGTAACTGGGAAAAAACTTCTACGGAAACATACTTAGACAATGCCAATAAAATCAGTCGGGGACTTATTAAATTGGGGATTCAAGTCAACGATAAAATAGCGGTCATCAGCTCGTCTAACCGTACCGAATGGAACACCATCGACATTGGTATTCTTCAAATTGGTGCACAAAACACGCCTGTCTATCCAACCATGGCAATTGATGATTATGAATATGTGTTGAATCATTCTGAAGCCGTGTTTTGTTTTGTTTCCGATGCCGAAGTTTATGAGAAAGTCAACTCCATCAAAGATCGATTGAAATTTCTAAAGGATGTTTATTCTTTTGATGATATAAAAAATTGCAAAAACTGGAAAGAAGTATTGGCTCTTGGCGATGACAAATCACTTCAACCGGAAGTTGAAAAGAGAAAATCAGAAGTAAAACCCGACGATTTGGCGACCATTATCTATACGTCCGGCACCACCGGAAAACCAAAAGGTGTCATGCTCACCCATCGCAACATTGTCAGCAATGTGTTGGACAGTTCACCTCGCGTGCCTTTCGATTCAGGCAAATCGGTTGCGCTGAGTTTTCTGCCCATCTGCCACATCTTCGAACGCATGATTGTTTATTTGTATCAATACCACGGTGTTTCTATTTACTTTGCCGAATCCATCGATAAAGTCAGTGAAAACATCAAAGAAGTTCGTCCGCATGTGATGACGGTTGTGCCGAGATTAGCCGAAAAAGTATATGATAAAATTTATGCAAAAGGCGATGAACTCACCGGCATCAAACGAAAATTGTTTTTTTGGTCTATCCAATTGGGACTCCAATACCAACCTTACGGACAAAATGGTTGGTGGTATGAATACAAATTATCCATCGCCCGAAAACTCATTTTTTCAAAATGGAAAGAAGGTCTCGGCGGTCGATTGGACTTGATGGTGTCTGGCAGTGCCGCGCTTCAACCTCGTTTGGGCAAACTTTTTGCCGCAGCCGGAATGCCGATTATGGAAGGTTACGGACTCACGGAAACCTCACCTGTGATTGCGGTAAATGACTCTCGAAACTTTAATTTCAAAATCGGAACGGTTGGTAAACCCATCGATCATGTAGAAGTTAAAATTGCAGAAGACGGAGAAATTATGGTCAAAGGTCCCAACGTAATGGCAGGTTATTACAAAGACGCTGAACTGACAAGCAGTGTAATGACCAATGGTTATTTTCATACCGGCGACATTGGGGAGTTTGATACCGAAGGTTTTTTGCGCATAACTGATCGCAAGAAAGAGATGTTCAAAACCTCCGGCGGAAAATATATCGCACCGCAACTCATCGAGAATGACATGAAACAATCACCCTATATCGAGCAAATCATGGTGATTGGTGATGGAGAAAAAATGCCGGCGGCATTCATCCAACCTGCTTTTGAAAACATCAAAAGTTGGGCTGCGCAAAAGAAAATCACTTTGGAAAATTCCAATCAAAAAATTGCACACGACCCCAATGTTATCGAGTTGATTCAGGCAGAAGTCGATCGGGTCAACCAACATTTTGGACATTGGGAACAAGTAAAACG
>PHDQ01000049.1 GCA_002841025.1 Bacteroidetes bacterium HGW-Bacteroidetes-13
GGAAATTTTAAAATGGATTTGTCGCTCACCAAAGACAAAGTAAGTGCCACCGAATCGACACAGGCAAAAATAACTGTTTCGGGTCAGGGAAATTTAAAATTATTCAACCTGCCAAAATTGGAATTTCCGAATCATATCGAATCCTATGAGCCCGAGCACACCGAAAATGTTACCACCAAAATAGACGGAATGCAGGGAAGCGTTACGGATAGCTATACTTTGGTACCCAATCAAAAAGGGAAATATTTGATTCCGGGTGTGACTTTTTCTTACTTTGACCCAAACAGCAAAACCTACAAGACGCTGCGGTCTAATGATTTAAATCTATTGGCAGATGCAGCTCCGGCAGGAGTTGTTTCAAACAATACGCAGGGAAGTTCACCCTCATCCAACAAACAATCGGTCGCTTTACTTGGCAATCAATTGAGATATTTGAAACTCAAAACAGAATTAAAACCCTTAAAAAACAATAATTTCTTTCAATCTGCTTCTTTTTATTCTTTGGTTTTGGGTCCTTTGCTTTTGATACCCGTAGCCATGATTATCGGGAGAAAACAACGTGAATTTGTGGCTGACCATCAAGGCAACCGGATGCGTAAAGCCAACAAGCTGGCAAAAAAATACTTGTCAGAAGCCAAAAACAACATGGGCAATCAGCAAAGCTTTTACGAGTCACTCGAACGAGCCTTTCACAATTATCTAAAAGCCAAACTCAAAATAGAAACTTCCGAATTTTCAAAAGAAAAAATCCAGGAATTGCTGTTGGAGAAATCCGTGACTTCTGAGGTTACGACCGATTTTATCGGATTGCTACAAAGTTGCGAATTGGCTCGCTACGCAGCTTCATCAGATGTCGCCATGCAAAAAGATTACGAAAAAGCGGCGGATCTTATTTCCATCTTAGACAAGCAAATAAAATAAAACTGCCATGAAAAACATTCAACCAATTTTGCGTTTTTTGGGTTGTCAAATTAGTTTTTGGCTAAAAGTCAGTTTGGTAGGATTTGTATTGTTTATGCTCTCAAGTACGCTCTCGGCTCAAGAAAAAGTTTTTGATCAGGCCAATCAATTGTACAACGACGGAAAATACGAACAAGCCATCGAAAAGTACCACGCCATCTTGAATGCAAAATTTGAATCGCCCGAATTATACTACAATCTCGGGAACGCATACGCAAAACTTGACGAACTCGGTCAGGCTGTTTACTATTTTGAAAAAGGGAAGAAACTGGCTCCGGACGATGAAGACATTCTAAATAATTTGTCCTTTGTCAAAAATAGGGTTGTTGATGACATCACCCCTTTACCTGAAATCGGATTAAACGCCTTTCTGAATAAAATAAGTACGCAATTAAACGTCAATCAATGGGCAAAACTTGCGGTTGGCATGTCTATTTTGTTTGTGTTGATGTTTCTGCTTTATCATTTTACCTATCAAAGTCTATTGAAAAGAATTTTCTTTACCGGCATACTCCTTGCTATTTTCCTATTTTCAGCAAGCATTTACTTCGCGTTTCATCAGGACAACTACCTAAAAAACAACCAAGAAGCCATTGTTTTCGCAAACGAAGTAACCATCAAAAGTGAGCCGTTAGACAAGGGTGAAAACATATTTTTACTTCACGAAGGCACCAAAGTTGTCGTTTTGGAAACCGTTGACAATTGGAAAAAGATAAAAATAGCTGACGGAAAGGTGGGTTGGATAAAAAGTGATAAGATTCGGGTACTTTGATTTTTTTTTAACACAAATTAAATCTCATGTCCTTATTTTTGTGAAAAAGTCAGCATTCTAATTTGAAAACGTATTTCAAAATATTCATTTCTTCTCTGCTTCCTGCGATTATCTCGCTCTATTTTTTGTTTGGTCCCAATCTGATTTCAAATTATTTTCCACAAGAAACCAAACAATTGTCTTTGACACCGTTGAATGAAGAAGAAAACAAGACTTCAAATCTCAAAAGTTCTTTTTCAGAAGAAATAAAACACCTTTCTGATACCCATTTTCTATTTGATATATTTCATTCAGAAGCACTTTATGCGAATGAGTTGGCTTATGTTCACAATCCAATAAACTCAGCTTTCACGGACATAGACGGCCCTCCCCCTAAGATTTAATATTATTAATACGCATTTCTTTATTATAAATAAATCCCTTCAAAATGAATTTGAGGGATTTAAATCTTATTATTCAACTCATGAAAAACAATTCAATTTTCAGTAATCTGAAAGGTGATTTTTTTGGCGGTATCACTGCGGGAATCGTTGCCTTGCCTTTGGCTTTGGCTTTTGGTGTTCAGTCCGGGCTGGGTGCATCTGCCGGGCTTTACGGCGCTATATTTATCGGTATTTTTGCGGCAATTTTCGGCGGGACTTCTACGCAAATCAGCGGACCGACAGCCCCAATGACCGTGGTAAGTGCCATTATGATAGCCAAAATTCTTCAAATAAACGATGGAAATTTAGAGGCTGCATTGCCGGCAATCTTGCTGATTTTTATTCTTGGTGGGCTGTTGCAAGTATTGCTGGGGATTTTAGGCTTTGGAAAATATGTAAAATACATTCCATACCCAGTTGTATCAGGCTTTATGACCGGTATTGGTGTCATCATACTCATCACGCAAATCTTCCCGTTGGTCGGCTACAATCCATCCAACGATCAAGAGCTCATCAATCAGTTTAAACCTGAGGCCAATGAAATTCTTTTAGATAAGATTCTCAAAGAAGAAGCCGGTGAAGGTCTGTTGGTTTTGGAAGATTTCGAGCAAACGATAGAACGGGCATCAAAAATAACGGAAGCGGACATTCTTTTAGAAGCCAAAACACTCGTTAAATCTAAAACAAGTGGTGTGATTGGTTCTTTGTCTTATTTCTCAAGAGCTATCAAAAACATCAATTGGCTCGAACTCGCCTTGGCACTTTCTACCATATTTATTATCTATGGTTTTAAGCGGATAACAAAAGTTGTTCCGAGTACTTTGGTAGCGTTGTTAAGCGTGTCTTTAGTCGCGGTTCTATTTAATTTAGAGGTGAGAAATATCTCAGACATTGGATCAATTCCTTCCGGATTTCCACTCTTTCACTTTGAAATTTTTACCGGATTTCAATTAGATTCCATTCTTCCCTACTTGGGAGCTGCTGTTACCTTGGCGGTTTTGGGTGCCATCGATTCTTTGCTGACTTCTGTGGTTGCAGACAACATGACCAAAACGAAGCACGACAGCAACCGAGAGCTTATCGGTCAGGGAATTGGAAATGCCGTAGCCGGTTTATTCGGCGGAATTCCCGGAGCAGGTGCAACCATCCGAACGGTGGTCAACATCAATTCGGGTGGTAAGACAAAACTCTCAGGGATTGTTCACGGATTGATTTTACTCTTTGTTCTGCTGGCATTGGGCCCATACGCTTCTCAAATTCCTTTGAGCGTTTTGGCCGGAATTTTATTCACCGTCGGATTTGGCGTGATGGATTATCGGGGATTACGCGCCTTGAAATCGATGCCCATAACCGATGCAGTCATTCTCTTGACGGTTTTGGCACTGACCGTTTTTGTAGATTTAATTCAGGCTGTGGGTGTCGGATTAATTTTGGCAACTTTTATCTTCATGAAAAAAATGTCAGATGCAACCGCCGAAGATTCATCAGTAAACAATTTAGTTGAAACAGACAAAACGTTGTGGCAAGATGAAACCAAAATTCCGGAAGATTTAAAAAAACAAATTTACATCAAGCACATCAACGGTCCTTTATTCTTTGGCTATACCAGCGATTTTGAAAAATTAGCAAAGCAAATTCCGCTCACAGCTTCGCACTTGATTATCCGGATGGAACGCGTTCCCTACATGGATCAATCCGGTTTATATGCCTTCGAGGAAGTATTGTTGACTCTGGCCAGGAACAAAATCGATATTTTACTGGTCGGTTTACAAACGCAACCCGCCTATCGATTAAAAAGTATTGACATCATACCGGATATTGTTCCAGATGCCAAAATTTTTAAGACCTTTGAGGAAGCTATCCAATCGATTAAACATTAAATTCAAATCTTTAAAAAATTAAATCATGCCACAGCTATATGAACAAATATTAGAAAACAACAGAAATTGGGTCAAGAGCAAACTCGATCAGGATCCTGATTTTTTCAACAAACTCGCCAAAGGTCAAAAGCCGCCACTTTTGTGGATTGGTTGCGCCGACAGCCGTGTGCCTGCCAATGAAATAACAGGAACACAAGCCGGCGAAGTATTCGTGCATCGCAACATCGCCAACATGGTTGTTCACACGGATATGAATATGCTAAGTGTATTGGATTACGCTGTCAACGCACTCGAAGTACGACACATCATTGTGTGCGGTCATTACGGTTGCGGTGGTGTGCAAGCGGCCATGAGCAACAAAAGCATCGGTCTGATTGACAACTGGATACGTCACATCAAAGATGTCTATCGATTTCATCAACAAGAGCTGGATGCCATCAAAGATGAAAAAATGAAGTTTGATCGTTTTGTTGAGATCAATGTCGTTGAGCAAGTCTATGATTTGGCCAAAACTTCTATTGTTCAGAATGCTTGGAACGAAAAGAGGGATCTGTGGGTACATGGTTGGGTTTATGGGGTAAACAACGGACTCATCAAAGATCTCGATGTAACTTGCAAAGACAATTCAGATTTGGAGGAAGTTTACAAAATCAAATTTTAAGACTCAATCACGTTTAGAAACAGAAAAACCGCATCGTTTGATGCGGTTTTTCTTTATGGGTTAAAATGTTATTTTAGTTTATTTGCCTCAGCTATATACTTATCGAGCGCAGCAGTCATGGAAGGTGTTTCTGGAGAAGGCGCTTTTATGTCAATTCTCAGACCAGCTTCTTCTGCAGCTTTTAAAGCAGAAGTACCAAAGACGGCAATCCGGGTATCATTCTGTTTGAAATCAGGGAAGTTTTTAAACAATGATCGTATTCCTGTAGGAGTGAAAAAAACCAAAACATCGTAATAAACATCTCTCAAATCTGATAAATCACTCATCATGGTTTTGTAGAAAACGGCGTGTTTCCAATCTAACTGAAGTGAATTGAGAAGTCCGGGAACTTCTTCTTTAAGTGTATCTGACGAAGGCAATAAATATTTCTCTTCTTTGTATTTTTTAATGTGAACCATCACATCCTGAAAGGTTCGTTCGCCTACATACACTTTTCGCTTTCTGTAAACGACATATTTCTGAAGATAAAATGCAACTGCCTCTGTTTGACAAAAATATTTGAATGTATCAGGTATCTTGAAACGCATTTCTTCTGCGATTCTGAAAAAATGATCTACTGCATTTCGACTGGTCAATATGACGGCCGTATATTTTGATAAATCTACCTTTTGATTTCTAACTTCTTTGGCACTAAGTCCTTCTACATGGATAAACGAACGGAAATCAATTTTTAATTTGTGTTTCTCTTGCAATTCCAAATAGGGCGTACTTTCAGCTTTGTTGATGGGTTGAGAAACCAGGACACTTTTCACTTTCATACAAATATTTTGTTTTCAGTCTGATTAATCCACTAATAGTTTATATAGTATCGCGTATGGTGCGATTTCTAAGGCGCAAAGATATAAAATAAAATAAAAAATATGCGGAGGTATTTCTTTTTGAAAGAAGTTGAACATTCTGACAAATCCTATCGTACTTAATATTAAATATATAGCTAAATATACAAACCAATGAATTTTTGTTAAAGAAGTTGTCAAATACAGCAAAACGTTGAATACAACAAAATACAAACCTATATTATTTCGATAACTGAGCTTGATAAAATTAAATTGATTGACAAATTCATTTAAACCAATGATATACCCGATGAGTTTTTCAAGAAAAAATTTAAGTAACACAAAGCCGGTCAGATAAGCAGCTATTTTTATGAAACCAAGAATTCCCGGGTCTGAAACCAATGAGAGTAGTTGCAAAACCTGGTATAAAAACAAGGACAACGAAATGATTTGGACTAAAAAAAGGATGCTATTAAACAGATTGAACAGATAATTATCTTCCCTTTGAGCTGTTAAAAAAAATTTTTTATTAATTGATATAACCACAAATTCAGAAAATTTGTTTTCATTGATCAATTTCGCAATGCTCAACAACAAAAGTGAGAGTAACCACATGTAAATAAACCAATCCGTATTTGAAATAATTCTTTCCATTTTTTAATATACAATTGGCAGATTGATACCTTGAAAACCGATTGGTAAACCTTTTTCAGCTAAACTGATGGTCAAGAAATCCGGTTTTTCTTTAGAAAATTCAGGAAATGTAAAAACCCCTTTAACTTTAATTGAATTTCCGGGAGGAATTTCAAAATGAGTTGGAGATTGAGCTGAAAAATCAAGCTTGTATTCGCTCAAAACGCGAAGTCTTTTGTTTAGAAAAACGACTCTTAAATCATTGATGACTAAACTTATATTCCGATTATACGGATTGAAAATCAAAATGTCAACGGTTTGATCTTTTAGATTTCCATCAATTGATTTTTGACTTAAAGTAATTTTTGCTTTTCGAAATGACTCAAAATGTGGATTGATACGACCGTAGAGATTTTTCTTCTTTTTGACTTGCAAAACAACCGGCGGGTTGTCGGTCGTGTCAGAATTTACAATCACCACTTTTTTGCCTTGAACTTTTTCCTCCGAGTCGTCCAAACCGTATTGATTTTCTCTGGAATACAGTGAGTTAACTGAATAGGCATCCAATCCGGTATGATAAGAATAGAGTGCGGCATTCTTGTAGGAATCGTAGAAAACCGCCGGCAAATTGCCCGATTTTTTTTGCAGATCCATTATCCAATTTTTCGTCCAATGCACTTCATGAGAAATCGGAGACACACTCGGGTAAACCAATGCTATCCGAAGATAAGTCAACAAAAGTAAACTGACCGAACCCAAAATCATTACCCATTTTCTGAATTTGATATTTTCGATTGCGTACAAGAAACAAAAAACAATCAGCGGAAAAATATTCAAAATCACCCATTGCGCCTGTGTTTTCTTTTGAAATGAAGAGATTAGAAAAAACAACAAAAATCCAAAAAAAACAAACTTCAATCCTTTCTGAAAAGTGTCTTTCCATTTGTATTTAACCACAGACCAATAGACAAAAGGAGACAACAATCCGGCTACCGCTATTTGGTCAACCAGATAATTCACGTTGTTTTCAAAACGATAACCACGCCTGTTTCGCTCGAAAAGGTGATAGCGAACCGATACAAAATCATGCTCATAGAGCCAATAAAAATGAGGAACGAACAAAATCAGGCCGAAAAGAGCTGCCACGATAAATTTCTTGTTCCAAATGAGTTTCAGGTTTGACAAAACAATAAAGACAATCAACAACAAGCCGTGGTATTTACTGTACATCAATCCGGCCATCGAGAATCCCATCAAGAGCGTGGCAAACCAATTTTCATCCTTTATGAAATTTTTATAAGCGTATAAAAATAATGCGGCAAAGAAAATGAGCGGCGTGTCGGGCACCATAAAAAATCCGTAGATATTAAACATCGCCAAGCCAAAAACAATCAGGAAAAAAAGTTTTAAATATTTTCTTTTTTCGGGATGATCTATCATTTCCCAGATTAGAAAAATAGTTCCGATGTAGCTGAATGCTGCCAATAGGCGGATGCCCAATGCTTTTTCGAAAAATATTTGCCCGATGGCTATCCACGCAGCAACCATGGGTGGATGATCGAAATATCCCCAATCCAAATCCTTGGCAAAATACCAATAGTAGGCTTCGTCATACAACAAATTCGTCTGGCTCGCCTGAATCAAGTTGATGATAAAAACAAGCGCGAGTACCCCCAAAAAGAGTAGTTTATGAGAATTTTTCAGCACACTGTTGGAATTAAATTTTTCAAAGGTCTGAATTTTATTTTGATTTGTAAGAGGTCCGTTTTTATTCAAAAGTTAAACTGATTTCGAAAAGTTTATCCCAATTTTTACCGGTGACAAAAAGCGTATGGTTCGAAGGATGGTAAGCGATGCCATTCAACACATCCAAATCCGGATGTTGCTTGACCTGTTCTTTTAGCGAACTCAAATCGAGTACGGCTTCTACCACTCCGTTTTCGGGATTAATGATGGCGATGGCATTGCGCTGATAAATGTTGGCATATATTTTTCCGTCCACCCACTCGAGTTCATTAACACTTTCAATCAAACGGGTATTGGTACAGACCTGAATGAATCCGGCTTCTTTCAATGTTTCATCTTTTAATGTCCAAATTTTCTCTGTTCCATCCGATTTGTAAATGGTTTTCCCATCGTGGCAAAGTCCCCAACCTTCGGCACTGTTTTGATATGAAAAAGAACCAACTTGCGCGAAAGTTTCCCGATTGTAAACAAATCCGATTTTCTCGCGCCAAGTGAGTTGATATATTTTATCTTTCAAAACAGTAATCCCCTCTCCAAAATATTTTTTATCTAAATCTATTTTCTTTAAAACTTTCCCGGTTCGAAAATCAACCTTCCGAAGGGAAGATGAACCATAGAGTCCGGTACTTTCGTAAAGCGTATCGCCTACAAACTCCAATCCCTGCGTATAGGCTTTGATATCGTGCGGATAGGTGTTTATAATTTTGAATTTCAATAATTTAGGTGTGTGGTTTGAAAATATTTCAATCGGATTTTCTGTGATTTGGGCATCATTATTCTTATAAAAAATTGCTTTCAGACTTTGTTTACCCAATTTCACATCATTTAAAATCAATCGATTGTGGGAGTCTGAATAGATAATCTTTTTATCGTTTACAAAAAACTGAACCGAATCGAAATCCGTTTTTCCAGATGGAACAAAGTCAACCCATAAGGTGTCGCCCAAATGAAATATTTTTTCTCCGGACGTGTTTTTAAAAGAGAAATTCATGTGTTTTTTCGAAGCTGAATCAACACAACTACCCGCCAATGTTATCAATATGAGTGGGATATAAAATAATTTCGACATGGTTTAATTTTTCAGCAAGTTATCCAATTTTTCAGAAAGACAAAAATCTTGTCGAAGCTCCAAAAGTTTGTATATTTGCACCCGGCAAGTACTACACAACCAGCTCCTGTCGAATCCTCCAGGGTGGGAACACAGCAAAGGTAAAACGGTCGTAGCGGTGTGATGTAGTTACTTGCCTTTTTTGATTTCTCAGCTCAGAAGTATCGAAAGACCTCACAGGTTTAAAAACATGTGAGGTCTTTTTGTTTTCAATTTTTGATTTCTCAGTAAATGCCCTAAACCGGGTAGATTTATGTTTGATTTTCAACTTGAAATCGGGCATAAAAAAAGCGTTACACAAAGAATGTAACGCTTTTCAAACAATACTAAACTAACTAAACAACTATTTATGCACACTAATAGTCGTAAGGTCATTTCACAACTTACACCCTAAACTAAAATTTTTTGTGTAGCGATGGTAACATCTGCTTTTACGTGTGCAGCATTTGCTCTTCCGGACGGGTCAATATTATCCTGCCACTTTGGAATCCAGCGTTTTACGGTTTGCGCGGCACTCTCTTGCGGGAAGTGTTTGTGGAAAATTTCTCTGTAAAAAAATCCTTCTTTGGTCATCGGCGTGTTGAAAGGATACTTTTCTTTCGCAGTTGCAAAAGCTTCATCACTCACTTGTGACTCACAATACGCAATTAATTGATCGATCCAGTTATAACCCACACCATCGGAAAATTGTTCTTTTTGTCTCCACAAAACTTCATCGGGCAAAAACGGATCTTCGGGCGTGTCAAATGCTTTTCTGAGTATGTATTTTTCGACGTTTTTATACGTTTTAGGTTCTTTGAATTCCGGACGGATTTTCATGGCTACATCCAAAAATGACTTATCGAGAAAAGGAACTCTCGCTTCCAAACCGTGTGCCATGGTCGATTTGTCGGCGCGAAGACAATCTGCAGTCGATAGTCTTTGAACCCGTCGGACGGTTTCTTTTTGAAACTCATCGCTGTTCGGCGCGTTTCTAAAATAGAGATATCCTCCAAAAATCTCATCGGCTCCTTCACCTGACAATACCACTTTTACACCCATATCGGTAATATGTTTAGACATGAAATACATCGGCGTGCTGGCACGAATCGAGGTAACATCGTAGGTCTCAAGATGCCAAATGAGTTTATCGATGATTTCGATACCTTGTTCAACCGAAAAGTGAATTTCGTGGTGTTCGGTTTTCAAAAAATCGGCTACTTTTCTCGCGGCTTTCAAATCCGGCGCATCTGCGTCCAAACCAATGGAAAAAGAGTGCAGTTTTTGTCCAGTTTCAGCCAACAATCTTTTGGCAATCGAGGAGGTTAAAGAAGAATCCAATCCACCTGAAAGCAAAACACCCAGCGGAACATCGGCCATCAAACGCTTTTTGGTTGCGTCTATCAGAGAATCTCTCAATTTTACCAAGTCGAGATCGTCAACAGCTGTGTCATCTTTGAACCATTCCGGCTCGTAATATCTAACAAAACCGGTTTTAGGCGTATAGTAATGACCTGGAGGAAAGGCTGCAAATGTTTTGCATTGATCGGCAATGGCTTTCATTTCGGATGAAAAATACATATTGCCTTTGGCATCGATTCCGTAATAAAGCGGTTTCACACCAATCGGGTCGCGACCGGCAATATAATCATCACCGTCTATGACTACAAACGCAAACACCCCATCGAGCATGTTGACAAAGTCATATCCGAATTTTTCGTAAAGATGTACAATCACCTCAGAATCGGAAGTCGTTCTGAACGTATGGTGTTTGAGTGTTGTTTCCCGCAATTTTTCGTGGTTGTATATTTCGCCGTTGTGAACCATCCATGCGGTCGAAGTTCCCTGAATGGGCTGTTTCCCGGTATGTAAATCAACGATAGAGAGCCTTTCGTGGCTCAAATAATGTCCTTTTTCTGTTATGTGAATGTCGCTTTCATCTGGACCGCGATGGCTCATCCGTTTTGAAAGTTCTTTCACCAAAGCTTGGTCTTTTCCCTTACCGATAACTGCTAATATTCCGCACATGATTTATTATGTTTTTATTTTGAAGCAAATATCGGTTTATTAGTTATACTATTTCAACTTAAAAACTATTAATGATTACATATTTGTTTTTTTATGCATAATTTAATTACATTTATTAATCATGATTTGTCAAAATAAAGTTAGATATTATCAACTGTAAACTTTGATTTCATTTGAATTAAC
The DNA here is from genome assembly GCA_002841025.1 of Bacteroidetes bacterium HGW-Bacteroidetes-13. GTDB lineage: Bacteria > Bacteroidota > Bacteroidia > Flavobacteriales > Flavobacteriaceae > UM-FILTER-40-17. The sequence goes on from PHDQ01000049.1 coordinate 11,209, forward strand.
ATTTTTTTATAATCTATATGATGATTGTATAGCCTAATAATTAATAGATTTACCGAAACAAATCAAAAAACACGTATTCATGAAATCAGCATTTATCTTAAAATCGGTTTTAGCGCTATTCTTTGTCGCAACAACATTTTCAGCTTTCGCCCAACAGGCACCACAAGAATTTCCTGGAATTGACAAAAGCCCAGCAGATATTCTTTATTACAGAACTGAAAAAGGCGCAGCTCCTTTAATAAAAGTAGTTTATGGCAGACCTTCCAAAAACGGTCGTGAAGTTTTTGGAACATTGGTTCCTTTTGGACAAGTATGGCGAACCGGCGCAAATGAAGCAACTGAAATCACCTTCAGAAAAGATGCAAAAGTAGCCGGAAAAAGCATCAAAGCAGGAACTTATGTTTTGCATACCATCCCTAATGAAAAAGAATGGACTGTTATTTTCAATTCCAAATTAGATGTTTGGGGAGCTTATGAATATGACCAGACCAAAGATGTGCTTCGTGTCAACGTTCCTTCCTCAACTTCTGACAAATCTGTGGATGTTTTCTCCATGAATTTTAAAGGATCTACGTTGGTATTGGGTTGGGATAAAACAAGAGTTGAAATTCCGATTTCCTTCTAATTTTTTCCTTGATTTTAAAATCGCCCCGAACATATTGAGGGCGATTTTTTTTTGCTTATCTTTCTGTGAAAGAATCATAAGATTATAATTCCATAGTCAATTAAAAACTATATTTATACACGTTTTTCATTCAACCATGAATAAATTGTATAAAACCGCCGACCCCAATCTTTGGCAAGGACGCATCGACCCCGAAACTACCGATATGCCTTTGCATTGGCATCAGACGGTGCAATATTTGGATTTAGAGAATTCGAATATGGAAATCCATGGGCAAGCCGACAAAATCGCTTTTCTTGGCTATGCTTGCCAAGCCGGTGTGGCGCGAAATGGTGGAAGAATCGGTGCGGCTCAAGGCCCAGATTCCATCCGGAAGCAACTTGCTAAACTTCCAATTCACGGAAGCAAAATCATGAATTTATTTGATGCGGGAACTGTCTGTTGCCGCGAAGATGCTTTGGAAAC
>PHDQ01000317.1 GCA_002841025.1 Bacteroidetes bacterium HGW-Bacteroidetes-13
TATTCCGCTCAAAGAAAAAGGAATCGTAACCGGCTACATCAAAGACGGCCAAGGCGAAACGGTTATCAGCAAACTAAATGAACCACTGTTGATGGAGCTCGCACAACAGGCAGGTGGTTATTATCAAAATGGAAACAATACCCAAGAGGTTGTCAATTTCATCAAAGACAAATTGGGAAAAATGAATAAAACCGAATTTGAAGCCAAAGAATATTCAGACTTTAAAGACCAATTTCAATGGTTTCTCGGTTTTGCCATCGGTTTTTTGTTCTTAGATATTTTCTTCTTGGAAAGAAAAACCTGGTGGTTGAAAAACTTAAATCTATTCAATGAAAAATAATCTACAAATGAAGACAGTTTTGAATATTTTCTGCATACTGTGGATTGCTTTCGGCTATGCGCAGGAAGACCTCAAACTCACAGCAGAAGGAAACAAAGAATTTAAAGAAAAAAAACTAATCGATGCGGAAGCAACCTATAGAAAAGCTTTTTCCGCCAATCTGAAAAATGCTGTTCCTGAATACAATTTGGGAAACACTTTGTACGCCGATGAGCATATCGATGCCGCCAAAAGCAAATATGCATCTTCTGCTGAATCTGCCCAATCGAAGGCAGACAAACACAGGGCTTTTCACAATTTGGGCAATACTTATATGCTTCAAAAGAAATATCAACAAGCCGTGGATGCCTACAAAAATTCGTTGCGAAACGACCCGACAGACGATGAAACCCGTTACAATTTGGCGTTGGCAAAAAAAATGTTGGAAAAAGACAATAAAGGTGGTGGCGGTGGCGGCGGAAACGACGACAAAAAAGACCAAGACAAAAAAGACCAAGACAAAAAAGACGATCAGAAAAAGCAAGATCAGAAAAACGGGGATCAGGACAAGAAAAAAGGCGACCAAGACAAGGACAAAGAAGGGGAAAACAAAGAAGAACCAAATGAGCCTAAAAACCAACCCGAAAAAAATCAGCCCAAAGAGGGTCAACAGCAACCCAAACAGGGAGCTCTTTCGCCTCAACAAATAAAAAATCTGCTTCAAGCCGCAGAAAATGAAGAGAAAAAAGCGCAAGAAAAAATGAAAGTAATACAAGGTCAAAAACCTAAAAAAACGGACAAAGATTGGTAATTTGATTTTAGATTTTTATTAAGAATCAATTAAACACGATATGTTTAACTTTGCGCCTTGCTGTTTTACAACCGTAAATAAAACTAACTGATATTTTATTCATGAAATCGCTCATCAACTTTGCGTTTGTACTTTTTTCCGTCACGGGTGTGCTGGCACAGATGCAATTTGAAACCAAAGTAAGCAAAGATAAATTGGGTATCAACGAACGTCTTCGGGTAGACTTCACCATGAATCAGGATGGAGACAACTTCACACCACCCAATTTTGAAGATTTCACGGTGGTGGCCGGCCCAAGTCAAGCAGTCAGCAACACTTGGATCAATGGTGTGCGATCGTTTTCAAAAACCTATACCTATTTTCTCACGCCCAAACGAAGAGGAAAAACCCTTATTCAGCAAGCGTCCATCGAATATGACGGTCAGGTTTACAAAACCATCCCGGTTTCGATTGAAGTAACCGCTGCCGTAGAGATTCCGACGGATCCGAACGATCCGGAATACATCGCCTCACAAAGCATCCATTTGGTTGCAGAGCTTTCTAAAAGTTCACCTTTTCTGAACGAGCCCATCACGGTGACTTACAAAATATACGTCAATCCGTACACCAATGTAAGTGGCTGGCAGGTTATCGACAG
>PHDQ01000318.1 GCA_002841025.1 Bacteroidetes bacterium HGW-Bacteroidetes-13
GGCATCGTAGATGGCATTGGATGTGCTCTATACGGCAACTTGACCTTTAGTGAAGGCAAACCGGAGCAAAACAATTTTGATTCTTACCGTTTGATCCGCCACAGCGAAGCGCCCAAAAACATCGATGTACATTTCGTAAAAAGCGATGTAGATCCGACCGGATTGGGTGAACCGCCGTTTCCGCCCATCATGGGTGCTTTGGCAAACGCCATGTACAACGCGACCGGCAAACGCTATTACGACCAGCCCTTGCTCGGCAATCAACAGATTTTAGGATAGGATTAATTATTAAACACCACTTTTACATGGAAATCTTGTTATTCGGAATCACGAAAAACATCGTGGGCGCATCAACTTTTACCGTACCCGCATCCAAAAAATCGGAACTCGGCATAGCGGATGTCGCATCACTCAAAGGGTATTTAAAAGATACCTTTCCGGGCCTGCGCGATATCAGTTCATTGGCGGTAGCCGTCAACAATCAATACGCATCAGACCATACTTCGATAAACGAAACCGACGAAATCGCACTAATTCCACCCGTAAGCGGAGGCTGATTATGGAAAGAATCATTCAAATTTCCGAATCCATTGATTGCGCAACAATCTATGAGGAATTGTCACACCCCGAGAGTGGCGGCATTTGCGTTTTTATCGGAACGGTTCGCCAACAGACCAACAATGAGGAGGTAACTTCTTTGTATTTTGAATCCTACGAATCGATGGCAATCAGCGAAATCGAAAAAATAATCGATGAAGCTGCCCAAAAATGGACACTCAACAAAGTCATTGTCAAACATGCGTTGGGAAGTAAAAATCCGAAAGAACCCGTGGTTATCGTCGGTGCTTCTTCGGCGCATCGGGAGGCTTGTTTTGCAGCTTGCAGGTTTCTCATTGATACGCTCAAACAAAAAGTGCCCATCTGGAAAAAGGAGTTTTTTAAAAACAAATCGGTGTGGGTTTCGGCACATCCATAAACGTTTTATATGTTGATAGACAATCACAATAGAAAGATAAACTACCTGCGTTTGGCAGTTACGGATCGCTGCAATCTCCGCTGCAATTATTGCATGCCGGAATCGGGTATCAATTTTGCGAAAAACAGCAAACTGCTTTCCATTGAAGAACTCATAACAGTCAGTGAAAATTTAGTAGAACTCGGCATCGATAAAATCAGAATCACCGGTGGCGAACCTTTTGTCAGAAAAGATTTGATGATTTTGATGCGTAAACTCGCCCAAATGAAAAGTTTGAAAGATATTTCTGTAACCACGAATGCCACGCTGATCGAAAATCACATCGATGAATTGAAAGCATTGGGCATCACAAATGTCAATTTGAGTTTAGATGCCATCAACAAAGAAACCTTTGAAAAAATTACCCGGCGTAGTCAATATGAAATTGTGCATCGAAATTTACTTCGGTTGATAGATGAAGATTTTAATATTCGCATCAATTTTGTCGTTCTTGACGGACAAAATACCCAAGATATTTTACCCATTTTGGAACTGACCAAACACCACAACGTCTCTGTTCGGTTTTTGGAAGAAATGCCTTTCAACGGCGGTTCAAGGGCTTTCAACACCATTAAATGGGACTACAAATATATCTTGTCGTTCATCCAAACAAAATATCCCGACATCACGCTGATTCCTTCCGATAAAACGTCCACCTCTATCAATTATAAGATTAAAAATCACGTGGGAAGCTTTGGCTTGATTCCTTCATTCAGCCGGACTTTTTGCGGGTCGTGCAACCG
>PHDQ01000050.1 GCA_002841025.1 Bacteroidetes bacterium HGW-Bacteroidetes-13
CTTGGTAGATCAGTCGGATATGAGTTCGGGTGCATCGTTTGTCAACGCCGGCTATCTGACTCCCAGCCACATTGTGCCATTGGCGGCTCCGGGCATGGTGGGCAAAGGCCTGCGGATGATGTTCAATCCGGCAAGTCCGTTCTACCTCAAACTTCGTGCTGACAAAGATTTGCTCCGTTGGATGTGGTATTTTTACAAGTCTGCCAACGCTCAGCACCTTCGTAAGAGCATCAAACCCATTGCCGACATCAATGTGTTGAGCAAAGCACTCTACATGGAGATGAAACAAGACAAAATTTTAGATTTTCATCTGGAAGAAAAGGGCGTGCTCAATGTGTTTAAAACCGAGAAAACCGGCGCGCACGAAATCCGGGTTGCCGAATGGGTCAAAGCGGAAGGTCTGGAAGTTGAAATATTGAATCAGGCACAACTCAAAGCACGCGAACCACAGTATGATTTTGATGCTTTGGGTGCGGTTTTGTACAAATGCGATGCCCACACCACGCCCAATGTGTTTATGAAAAACATGATGAGTTATCTGGAAACCGTGGGTGTTGCCATTCACCGAAACGAACAAGTCACCGACTTTGAATTTTCCAATAATAAAATCACCAAAGTCCGTACCACCTATAAGAATTTTCAAGCAGATGAAGTTATTTTGGCTGCCGGATCGTGGAGCCCGAATTTGATGAAAAAACTCGGACTCAACTTGTCAATTCAGGCGGGAAAAGGTTATTCATTCAATGTATATCGGGCTACCAACATCCAATATCCGGCCATCCTGATGGAAGCCAAAGTGGCGGTAACGCCCATGCAGGGTTTTACGCGTTTTGGCGGAACCATGGAATTGGGCGGTGTCAATCACAACATCAGCAAAGTTCGGGTGAATGCGATTGCGAATGCTGCGAAAAGTTATTATCCCGGTTTGGAAATATCCAATTTCGATTTGGAACATGCCAAGTGCGGTTTGCGTCCGGTTTCGCCGGATGGCTTGCCTTACATCGGGCGAATTGCATCTTTGCAAAATGCCACCCTCGCTACCGGCCACGCCATGATGGGTTGGAGCTTGGGACCCGCCACAGGGAAATTGGTGAGTGAAATAATATCGGGGGAAAAGTCATCTATGGATTTGACTCCTTTTGATCCGGGCAGGCGGTTTTAGATATAGTGATAGCCAATTCCTTCATGCAATGGAAGGTAAAATGAGTTTGTAAACCGGGTTTTAGAAACGTATGGCCAAATAAAAGGATGCTTATAAATCCGTGACGCTGAAACTGTCTTATTTTCGAAACTCAAGCAATCCGTTAGAGCGATACCTAAAAAAGTATTAATTTTCCAACCCAAAAACCAATTGATCAGCATCCGAGTTGTTAATCTTAACAACGATTGATTCATTTTTAATAATTGATTTGAAAAATGAAAGAACAATTCTACATTTATATCCAAAATCTTCAAGATCAAATTACGGAAAAACTCGAATTGATTGATGGAAAAGCAAGCTTCCGTCAAGATTTGTGGACGCGCGAAGAAGGCGGTGGTGGAAGAACGCGCGTGATTGAAAACGGAGCTGTTTTTGAAAAAGGCGGTGTCAACATTTCTGCTGTTCACGGGCCGTTGCCCAAAGCCATGCAGGCTTATTTTAAAGTTGGTGAAGTCAATTTCTTTGCCTGCGGACTGAGTTTGGTTATACACCCGACAAACCCATTTGTACCAACAGTTCACGCCAATTGGCGCTATTTTGAAATGTATGACAAGGCCGGAAAAATCATCGACCGATGGTTTGGCGGTGGTCAAGACCTCACACCTTATTATCTCTTTGAGGAAGATGTCATTCATTTTCATCGGACTTGCAAAACAGCTTGCGACAAGCACAATCCACAGTATTATCCAAAATTTAAAAAACAATGCGATGCATATTTCTGGAACGCGCATCGGCAGGAAGCGCGAGGCGTTGGTGGATTGTTTTTTGATTATTGCCGTCCGGATGCAGAAACCAAAATCGAAGATTGGTTTGCTTTTGTTTCCGAAATCGGTAATAGTTTTTTGGATGCGTATGTGCCAATTGTCGAAAAAAGGAGAAATATTGGTTTTGAGGAAGTGCATCGCACATGGCAGGAAATACGTCGCGGGCGTTACGTTGAATTCAACTTGGTACACGACAAAGGCACACTTTTCGGATTGAGAACAAACGGAAGGATTGAGAGCATACTGATGAGCCTGCCACCCACTGTCCGGTGGGTGTACGACCACCATCCGCAAGCAGGAAGCCAAGAGGACAGGCTGCTCGAGGTACTTGAGAAGCCAAAAGATTGGATTTAATTCAGCATTGTGTACGAAAGCCATAGAAAAATAAAGATGGCGTTTTAAAATTTGTTAAATTTGAGAACATCTACTCGGAGAAATACGCTGTGTTTTTTAATTTTTTATGCACCTTCAATACAGTTCAACTATGCGCCTTTTCAAAAGAATGTTTTTAGCTACAATCTTGTTGACAATTTTGTTACAAGCATGTAAAGAAAAAGAATCACCTAAAAGTCTTTCGGACGATCTTTTTCGTTTCAGAGAATATATAACCGATGCCACGCATGGACTGGTTTCAGCTTCTGGCGAAGTGCGGGTAGCCTTCAGGGAGCCTGTTGTTTCTTGGTCTGAAGGACAGGTTTTAAAACCGGAATTGCTACGCATCTCTCCGCACGTACCGGGGAAATTGATTGCGCTGAACAGTCAAACAATGGCATTTGTCCCCGATCAACCATTTGATCAGAACACCTTGTATCATTTCGATTTGGATTTAGAAAAATTGATACCCAAAATCCCGAAGGAGTTCAAAACATTTTCTTTTGAAATCAAAACCATCAAACAAGAGTTTGTCATATCATCTCGCTATCTTCAATCCTATTCCAAAGATTGGCAATACTTAGAAAGTTCTCTTAAAAGTGCCGATTTGATGTCTTTATCAACAGCCCAAAAACTTGTCGAAGCTACCCAAAACGGGAAGGGACTCAAGGTGAAATTTGACAAGAGCATCGACAAAGGAACTGAGTTTTTATTTACCATAGACAGTATTCGGCGGGAGGTTGATGACTCCAAAATTATCGTGAAATGGGATGGTACTTCTTTTGCAATTGATTCCAAAGGGAGCGAGGAAATTACCATTCCCGGGAAAAACAATTTTTCTGTAATTAAAGTCAATATGATTGATGAAGAATCTCAATATCTTGAAATAAATTTTTCTGATCCACTCAAGAAAAATCAAAATTTTGAAGGTTTGGTGCTGCTTCAAGGTACTAAAAAACCCAAAATTGTGGTTGATGGCAGTCTGTTGAAAGTTTATCCCGACAAACGTATCAAAGGTGTCGCGCTGTTGGAATTATTTCAAGGAATCGAAAGTATTGAAGGCTTCAAGTTAAAGCAAATCTATTCAGAAAACATCACTTTTGAGCAATTAAAACCCGCAGTTAGGTTGCTTTCAAGTGGTACTTTGTTGCCTTCATCCGACAAACTTAAAATTAATTTTGAAGCCGTCAATCTCAAAGCAGTCAACGTCACGATTTATCGAATTTTTGAAAACAACGTCTTGCAATTCCTTCAAGATCAAAACATGAATGGCGACAGCAACTTGCGATATGTGTCAAGGCCAATAGCTAAAAAAGCAATTCTTTTAGAAAATAAATTTTCAGGAAATACCAACAAGTGGAGCGCGTATGCCGTTGATTTGTCGGAATTGATAAATCCTGATCCGGGAGCCATTTATCGAGTCGAATTTTCATTTGGGAGAAGATACAGTGATTATAATTGCGATTCGACCGATGAAGTCGCATTTTCATTGGATAAATTTGATGACTTCAAATCAGAAACAAAGAATTCAAATTACTGGAACAATCCTGAAGACTACTATTATGCCGATGAATACGACGACGACTACGATTGGCGGCAACGCGAAAACCCTTGCGATAATACGTACTATTACAATAAAAAAATTGCGGTCAATGTCTTGGCTACCAACTTGGGGCTGACGGTCAAAAAAGGAACCGATGATTCCTATTTCGTGAGCGCAACCGATTTGTTAACCACCCAGCCTTTGGCAAATACCAAAGTCACCTTCTACAATTTACAGCAACAAGCATTGGGAAGCGTTGTCACCGACCAAAACGGGTTTTCGAATTTCAAAAATGAGTCGATCGCGGTCTTCGCCGTTGCCGAACGCGACCGCCAAAAAACCTATCTTCGGCTGACGGACGGCAATTCACTTTCTGTTTCCAAATTTGATGTGTCGGGATCTAAAATCCAACAAGGATTGAAAGGTTATTTGTTTGGCGAACGAGGTGTTTGGAGACCGGGTGACACCTTGTTTTTATCGTTCCTGTTGAACGACAAAGCCAACCCCTTGCCGGCAAATCATCCCGTCTCGTTCGAACTTATAGATCCGTATGGAAAAATCACAAACAGACAAGTCAAACGCGATGGGTTGAATAATTTTTACAATTTTACGGTAGCAACCAATCAAGATGCGCCAACAGGAAACTGGTCGGCAAAAATTTCGATAGGAGGAGCTACTTTTTCCGAACGCATCCGAATGGAAACCATCAAGCCCAATCGGCTCAAAATCAAAGCGTATTTTGACGACAACATACTTTCCGCAGCTAAAAACATCGCCGGAAAAATGGAAGTGCTTTGGCTTCACGGCGCGGTTGCTAAAAATTTAAAAAGCGATATTCAGGTTCGGTTCAATCAAACAAAAACGATTTTTTCAGGCTTTCCAAATTATGTATTTGACGATCCTACGCGAACTTTTTTCGCCGAAGAACAAAATGTCTTTTCCGGAAATATTGATGAGAATGGAAAAACCGCCTTCCAATTAAAACCCCAATTAGACGGAAAGGCACCGGGATTGTTGCAAGCCACTTTTATAACAAAGGTTTATGAGCCGGGAGGTGATTTCAGCACCGATGTTTTTACCAAAACCTATTCGCCTTATACGACTTATGTCGGATTGCGCACACCGGAAGGAGATACCAAAACAGGCATGCTCGTCACAGACAAATCCTATCGGTTTGATGTTGCCACTGTTGATTTGAAAGGAAATCCGAAGGCGGTTAAAGATCTCAAAGTCACCATTTATAAAGTCAATTGGCGTTGGTGGTGGGACAACTCTGCCGATAATCTGTCTTCCTTTAATTCAGACACCAATCACCAAAATGTTTTTGAGAAAACCATCAGTACGAACAGTACGGGAAAGACCTCATTTGATTTTCAATTAAAATACCCTGAGTGGGGGCGGTATTTGGTAAGGGTTGAAGATGAAAACGGAAATCACGCAACCGGACAGACGATTTATATAGACTGGCCAGGATGGGCCGGCAAATCACAGAAAAAAGATCCGTCTGCGGCGACTATGCTCGTGTTTTCAACGGATAAAAGTAAATACAACGTCGGAGAAACAGCAGTCATTACTTTCCCAAGCGACAACAAAGGCAGGGCACTTGTTACTGTAGAAAATGGAACGGAAGTAATAGAGTCACTTTGGATAACACCCCAAAAGGGTGAAACTAAATTCGAATTACCGATAAAAGATACCTACGCGCCCAATGTTTATTTGCATATTTCCTTATTACAACCTCATGCATTGACTGCCAATGATTTGCCCATACGGATGTATGGAATTGTGCCGATAACCGTAGAAAATCCGAAAACCATTTTGGAGCCGATCATTGCCATGCCCAAAGTCCTTCGCCCGGAAGAAACAATCGAAGTTGAAATCAAAGAAAAAACGGGTAAACCGATGACTTATTCCATCGCGATAGTCGATGAAGGTCTTTTGGATTTAACGCGTTTTAAAACGCCCAACCCGTGGGATGTTTTTTATGCAAAAGAAGCGTTGGGTGTAAAAACCTGGGACGTGTTTGACGATGTGATTGGAGCCTATGGAGGTCAAATAAACCAAGTGTTTTCTATTGGAGGTGATACGGAAGCTGCCGGAGCAAAAAACAAAAAGGCAAACCGGTTCAAACCCATGGTGGTTTATCTGGGGCCATTTTCGTTAGAGAGCGGAAAAAAGAAAACACATACAGTCAAAATACCCAAATACATTGGTTCGGTTCGCACCATGGTGACAGCTGCCGACAACGCATCGGAGGCTTATGGTTTTGCAGAGCAAACGGCAGCAGTCCGAAAACCGCTGATGATACTTACTTCCTTGCCGAGAAAGATAACACCGGGTGAAAAAGTGACCTTGCCGGTTACTGTTTTTGCAATGGAAAATTCCGTCAAAGAGGTAACTGTAAAAGTCAGAAACAATGCTGCCTATCATATCAAAGGAGCTTCTTCCCAACAAGTCTCGTTTTCACAACCCGATGAGAAAATGGTCTATTTTGAGTTGGAAGTCGCCGATTACTCCGGCATTGGGAAAGTATGGGTAGAAGTAAGCGGAAACGGGCAAAAAGCTTCATACGAAATAGAAATAGATGTGGTAAACCCAAATCCTGTTTCGACAGAAGTCAAATCATTTGTCTTGGAGCCAAACAGCACTGAATCAATCAATTTAAAAACCTTTGGTATTGATGGAAGCAACACAGGTCGCATCGAAATTTCCACTTTTCCGGCCATGAATTACAACGGTAGATTGGAATATTTGATACAGTACCCACATGGTTGTATAGAACAAGTTACTTCGTCGGTTTTTCCACAATTATTGATGAATGAAATAATGGATTTGACGGTTGATAAAAAGCAGAAAATAAAACAAAACATCGAAGCTGCCATCAAAAAACTGAGTGATTTTCAAAGACCTGAAGGGGGATTTTCGTATTGGCAAGGACAGAAATCCATCGATGAATGGGGCACTTCTTATGCAGGCCATTTTCTGATTGAAGCAGCCAATAATGGATATGTTCTTCCCATCGGATTTAAAACGACTTGGCTTAAATATCAACAAAACATGGCTCGAAATTGGCGGAAAAGCGAATATTCTTCTGATTTGACTCAGGCCTATCGACTTTATACCCTGGCATTGGCAGGAAACCCAGATGTTTCTTCCATGAATCGACTTCGGGAAACATCTGGCATTTCGAACGAAGCAAAACTAAGGCTGTCCGCAGGATTTGCTCTTATCGGCCAAAAAAATGCATCGGAGGCAATTTTCAAAACGGTAAATATAGACTTTCAACCCGTCAAGGACGACTATTTAACATACGGGTCTGTTGACAGAAACCGTGCGATGGGTTTGGAAACTTTGGTGTTGCTCAACAGAAAATCTGAAGCCCAATCACTGGCAAAGATCATTGCTAAGAACTTGAATAGCGACAATTGGCTGAGCACGCAAAGTACGGCATACAGCTTGTTGTCCATGGCTAAATTTGCAAAATTGATAGGCGGAAAAAGTATTGATGCAAACCTCGAATTCAATGGAAAACAAGTTCAATTGCTTACTGCCAAAACGATGATGGAAAAACCACTTGTCATCAAAAAAGGAGATAATCAATTGAAAATAATCAACAACCGTGACAACACCTTGTTTGTCAATGTGATTAATTCGGGAATACTTCCAGTTGGGCAAGAAAAAACGGTTCAAAAAAACCTTTCCTTAAGCCAGACTTTCAAGGGAAGGGACGGCAAGCCGATTGATATCGGGAAGTTGTCGCAAGGAACCAATTTTGTCGCGGAAATTACGGTCTCCAACAAAAAAGGAGATTGGGTAAAAAACATTGCTCTGACCGAAATTTTGCCAAGCGGTTGGGAGATTGTCAACACGCGGTTTACCGATTTCGGATCCTTTGAGCCCAATAAAGCAGATTATACGGACATCCGTGACGACAGGGCAAATTTTTATTTCGATTTAAAGAAATATGAAAGCAAAACCTTTCGGATTTTGTTGAATGCGTCTTATCTGGGAACTTATTATTTGCCCGGCGTACAGTGTGAAGCCATGTATGACAATGATTATATTTTTAGAAGTTTTGGTAGATGGGTGGAGGTTGTGCAATAGTTGCCGAATTCAAAATAATGGTGCATGTATTGTGTCGCTCACTGACGATGCCGATTGGGCAGATTTACACGGATTAAGCTGATAATAGATCAGCATATATCAGAATAATCGGAGTCAACCTGATACTGTCAAATGCAAATTAAATCCTGTTTAAAAGGTATAATGGATATTTCTATTTTGAAAGCATTGCTTCTAAAAAACAAAATCAAAATCGCAGTTGGAATTTTGATTTTTATCGTCTATTTATTCTCATTGCCCAATCCGTTGTTTGACGAACCGACAGCAACTGTAATTCTCAGTAGAGAGGGTAAATTGTTGGGTGCAAAAATCGCAACCGATGAACAGTGGCGTTTTCCCGCACCCGACACATTGCCCAAGAAATTCGTTCAATGTTTGCTCAGTTTTGAAGACCAACACTTTTATAAGCACCCCGGTTTCAATCCAATCGCTATGTTCAACGCATTGGTTGACAACATCCGAGCCGGAAAAGTTGTGCGAGGCGGAAGTACGCTCACACAGCAAGTTGTTCGGCTGTCGCGGAAAAACAACAACCGCACGTATGGAGAAAAACTCATCGAACTGATACTGGCAACCCGTTTGGAGTTGGGCTACTCAAAAGACGAAATCCTCAAGTTATACAGTACTTATGCACCTTTCGGCGGGAATGTAGTGGGAATAGAAGCCGCCTCATGGCGGTATTTTGGCGTAAGTGCCAATCAGCTTTCTTGGGCAGAAAGTGCTTCGTTGGCAATCTTGCCCAATGCGCCGGGCCTCATTTATCCGGGGAAAAATCAATCCATTTTTTTAGAAAAACGCAATCGGTTGCTCAAAAGATTATTTCAAAAACAGCTTATCGATTCGATTACTTATGAGCTTTCTATCTCCGAACCCATTCCTTCTAAACCCTTTGCGATTCCTCAAAAAGCACCGCATTTCCTCCAAAAAGTTTCCCTCGCCAACGATGGAAAACGCACCCAAACAACCTTGAATTTTTCAATGCAAACCCAAGTTAATGATATCGTGTTGAGACACTACGATAGACTTTCTGAAAACCAGATTTTCAACGTTGCTGTTCTGGTCATGGATGTCAAAACGCGGGAGGTTTTGGCTTATGTCGGAAACTCACAAACTGACCGTAAACATCAAAAGGATGTCGATGTCATCAGTGCGGCGAGAAGTACAGGCAGCGTGCTCAAACCGTTGTTGTATGCCGCCATGCTCGATGATGGGAAACTTTTACCGGACATGCTTGTCGCTGATGTTCCGACAGAAATAGCAGGCTACAACCCCAAAAATTTTGATGAAAAATACGATGGAGCTGTCACCGCCAAACGCGCTTTATCTCGGTCACTTAACGTACCGGCTGTTCGTTTGCTGCAAGAATTTGGTTTGCAAAAATTCAGAGAACAACTTCGGTCATTTCGGCTCACGAATATTGATAAATCAGCAGACTATTACGGTTTGTCACTTATTTTGGGAGGTGCGGAAAGCAGCCTTTGGGATTTGACCAAAACATACGCATCTCTTGCTTCAACGGTCAATCATTTTAATGAAACTTCGAGTGAATATTTTTCAAACGAATTTGTTGAGCCTATTTACATACTGTCAGAGAAAGCAGATTTCGGAAAAAAATCAACAGAAAAAACCATTTTCGATGCAGGCAGTATTTATCTGACTTTTGATGCGATGAAAGAAGTTAACAGACCTGAAGGAAACGAAGCTTGGGAGTTTTTCGATTCATCCAAACAGATAGCGTGGAAAACAGGAACAAGCTTTGGCAACCGCGATGCTTGGGCAGTCGGACTCACAGCCGATTATGCGGTTGGGGTTTGGGTGGGAAACGCTGACGGCGAAGGCAGACCTAACCTGACCGGCGTGCAAAGTGCCGCTCCAATTTTGTTTGATGTTTTTGACCTTTTGCCCGATTCACATTGGTTTGATATACCGTATGACGAACTCGAAGAAGCAGAAGTCTGTCTGGAAAGTGGCTATCTCGCAACACCGATTTGCCCTATGAAGACTGTTTGGATTCCCAGAAATGGCATTCACGCTTCGTCTTGTTCGTTTCATCGATGGGTACAGTTAGACCAAAACAAACAATTTCAGGTGAATTCTTCGTGCGAAAACCCTGATGAGATGCTTGCGCAATCGTGGTTTGTGTTACCTCCTTTGATGAGTTTTTATTTTAAAAACAATCACGCCGAATATAAGGAATTACCCCCTTTTAGAAATGATTGCATTGCAGAACAACAACGGATGGAATTTATATACCCGAATAAAAATGGCATCGTCATACTTCCTAAAAATTTCGAATCTAAAACGAATCCGGTTATTTTAAAGGTTGCGCATTCACTTTCCGACAAGGTGATTTTTTGGTATTTAGACGATCAATATATTGGTCAATCAAAAACTTTTCACGAGATGTCCGTGTTGCCAAAAGCAGGAAAGCACATCATTACTGTTGTTGATGAATCAGGAATCCAACTCAAGCGTACATTTTTTGTTCAATGATAAATAAAATGCGATAACCTATCTACCGACAGGCAGATAGGTTTGACCGCTGAAAAATGAATTTCACACATACGTAATGGATGTGTTTTTTTGCGTGTTTACGGGATGTTTCAATGGAGTAATATTTACAATTACGAAAAGAAGAAAGCGGGCCAATGAAGCGATAAACGTTGTTTTTTTGTAGATTTGATGATTAAAATCACTGTATGAATTTCAAGGCTGTTAATTTTCGTTATTTACTTTTGCCGATTGCCCTTTTGACGCTATCCGCCATCAGTACGCAATGCAGCGATGGGAACAATACAGATTCCATTGATAATCCGGAAGTTGTCGTCATCAAGCCCGAAGATCGATTGCCGCAAATTTTCGTCAATACCAATGGTGCAGAAATAATAGATGAGCCTAAAATAGATGGTGAAATAACCATTTCAAAAGCTGAGGTAGTTTCTTACCAAGGTAAAATTGGCATTGAAATCAGAGGTGCATCTTCCCAATCTTTTCCAAAAAAATCGTATGGCTTTGAGACCAGAGATCCCGCCAATGCGGATTTGGACGTTTCTCTTTTCGGGCTGCCCGAAGAATCGGATTGGATTTTATACGGTCCTTACAGCGATAAATCATTGATGCGAAACGTACTGATTTATGACTTGTCCCGCGACATCGGTCAGTACGCCAGCCGAAGCAGCTTTGTAGAATTGACCATAAACAACCAATACAAAGGTATCTATGTTTTTATGGAAAAACTCAAACGCGATGCGGGTCGAATAAACATCAACAAGCTGAAACCTGATGAAAATTCCGGCGAAAACCTGACCGGTGGTTATATTCTGAAAATTGATAAAACAGCTGGCAATAATTTAGGCGAAGGATACAACGAGTTTAATTCGTTTACATCCGTACATGCTCCGCTCAACGCCAATCTGAATCAAGAAATTCATTTTTTATATGAAGATCCGAAAGCGGAAGAAATTACACCCGAACAAAAATATTACATATCCAATTATGTAGCTGATTTCGAAAATGCCTTGGCATCAGCTGATTTTAAAGATGAAAATTTGGGTTATCCTGCTTTTATCGATGTGTCCAGTTTCATCGACTTTTTTTTGTTGAACGAACTGTCGCACAACGTGGATGGCTTTCGATTGAGTACTTTCATGACAAAAGATAAAAACGGTAAACTCAAAATGGGACCAATTTGGGATTTCAACTTGGCCTTTGGCAATGCAGATTACTGCGATGGTTCAAACACAAACACTTGGGCATACCAATTCAACGTCAGATGCGGAGATGATTTTTGGTTGATTCCATTTTGGTGGAATAGATTCATGGAAGATCCGGCCTTTGTCACCCAATTAAAAGCGAGGTGGAACACACTCAGAGGAGGTGCTTTGACCGAGTCTGCTATATTGTCCAAGATTGACGGATATGCGGCAACCTTAGAAAAATCGGGAGCCGTTAATAAAAATTTCAAAACTTGGCAGGTTTTAGGCGTCTATGTTTGGCCTAATAATTTTATCGGAAACACTTATTCGGATGAAGCCAATTATCTGAAAAACTGGGTAAAAAGTCGGTTGAATTGGATGGATTCAGCAATCAACGGACTCTGAAAC
>PHDQ01000051.1 GCA_002841025.1 Bacteroidetes bacterium HGW-Bacteroidetes-13
GGCGATTTGTTCGATTTTTGGTTTGAATACAAAAAAGTGGTACCCAAAGGCTTTGTTCGTGTCCTTGGCAAATTGGCCGAATTGAGCGATGCGGGAATTCAGATACACTATTTTGTCGGCAACCACGATTTGTGGATGAACGGCTATTTTGAAAGCGAGCTCAACATTCCGGTCTATTACCGCCCACAGACTTTTGAATTCAACGACAAACAATTTTATATCGGTCACGGCGATGGATTGGGTCCGGGTGACAAAGGATTTAAACGCATGAAAAAAGTGTTTGCACATCCGGTGTCGAAATGGCTTTTCCGCTGGATTCATCCCGATTTGGGCGTGCGTTTTGCGCAACATCTTTCGGTTAAAAACAAACTCATTTCGGGTGTGGAAGATGTGAAGTTTTTGGGTGCGGAAAACGAGTGGTTGGCGCAATATGCCAAGCGAAAATTGACAGAAAAACACTGCGATTATTTTGTTTTTGGGCATCGTCATTTACCGATTGATATCGCCTTGACTGAAACGAGTCGATACATCAACCTCGGTGATTGGATTTCGCAATTTACCTATGCTGTGTTTGATGGAAAAGACTTGACTTTAACTTCTTTTAAAAAGGGGGAGCAACCAACCATCTATCATTAATTTTTTCGTGGATGAAATCAGTTTTTATTTCCTTTTTGGGTGTCTTATTATTGGTGTCATGCAAGTCGGGTTTTGCACCTAAAATTCCCGGGGAAACAACCTATAAAGAATTTTCAAAAGCACAAAAATCATATACAACCAAAGACGGGAAAATTGCTTATGTGGACAAAGGCAGCGGACCTGTTTTGCTTTTGCTGCACGGTGTCCCAACTTCTTCATGGCTCTACCGAAACATGATAGACGAGTTGGCAGCTGGCGGCTATCGGGTGATAGTGCCCGATATGCTGGGTTTTGGCAACAGCGATTCGCCCAAAGGATACGATTTATATCATCCCGAGGCGCATGCCCAAAGGTTGATTGCGTTGATGGATCATCTCAAAATAGACCATTGGACACAAGTATTCCACGATGCCGGCGGTTTATGGACGTGGGAGTTGATGAAAATAGCTCCCGAACGTGTGGATAAACTCGTTATTCTGAACACGATTATTTACCCACCCGGTTTTCAACCGCCCATCCGTTTCAAAAGAGGTTTTTTTGCCAAGTTTGCCATGTCGCTTTACAGCAACGGCATCTCTACCGATGTCATGCTCAAACAACTTTTTGATGATGGTTTGATGGAAAACAACCTGACCAAAGTTTCCTACCAAGGTTATAAAAAACCACTGTTGGCGGGTCAAACCAAAGCGATGTACACTTTTTTCACAACAACTTGCAACAACCTGCCCAACTATACGGACATCATCCGTACAATCGATAAACCCACCATGCTGATTTGGGGTAAGTACGACAAGTTTTTGGTCATTGAAAACATGCGTGATGAGGTCATCAAGGATTTGCAAATACAACCTGAAAATGTGCACATGCTCGAAGCCAAACATTTTATACAGGAAGAAAAACCTCGAGCGATTGATCGATTGATTTTGGGATTTGTAGGGGAGGAGTAGAGCGGCCAGTAAAATAGCAAATGTTGGAGAAATCTATTGAATTTCAGAGTCTTTTTTCTTCGTTAGCGGGAATTATACCTTTTCCGGAAAACGTGTTTGTGTTTGATTAGTTGCGGACTTTTCCAACGGAAAATGTCCTCCTGTGCTAAAGATAATTGATTGCAGGAATTTCCAGGTGGAAATTACGACCGCAGTTAATTATACACCGCTTTGTTGAACACCGTTATTTATTAATTTCCAATCAAAAGTATTTACTACTAATTCCTGATTTAATCTCAAATATTGGTCTTTGTACAAGTCGTCCAAAGTATAAATTGAGAACTTCTGTCCGTCGGTTGTTTGTCCGACAATATTGTGGAACGTCTTTTTGTTGGAATAAGAGTAGTATGTCAACCAATTAGATTTGAAGATTCCCCAGCTTTTTGTCGCTTCGTTGCAAAAATGTTGGGTAAGTAGACTGAAATCGTAAAAAGTTATTTGATTCGGACAATCAATTTTCAAGTTTAGACCACTACTTATTTTGAAGCTCTCAAATTTTAAATCTCCATCACAAAATTCCAGAAAATCCTTTATTAAAGATTCCGCTTTTATTTTGGAAGTGTCGGAAACAATTATTTTGTCTCCATTTGAAAAATCCAGTTTTAAATTTCCTGTCGAAGGGTATTTTTCAAGTCCATCGCTGTCATCGTACTTTTCAATGATTTCCCAACCAAAGGCTTTCTCCAATCCATAGCCAATAAACCAAATCGGGCTTATAACCCAAGTTATTGGTCGAAACAGTTGTGGTTGGCACATATTAACCAAACCGAGTACTATTTCCCTAAAATCTTTTACTAAGGTATAGGCAAGGCCAACAAGAAGCAGGAAAAATATAACAACCAAAAGATAAAGGATTATTTCCACAGGCTTTTAATGGTGTTAACGGTTTTGTGTATGGTTAGTGGCGTGTTTAAGCAACTAATTTAGCAAATAAAAACCGAATAGAAAATCCGCGAGGATTTTCGTAAGCGAGCCCAAACTAGCCATTAATTATACACGGCAAATGTTATTTGAATTCACTATTAATTATCTCGATTAATTCAGTTACTTTCTTATTTTTAATACCCAACAACGATTTTAGAAATGGCTTTTTTAAATCATTATGAATGATAAACCACATTGGATTCTTAAAAACTTTTGGATAACCTTTATCGTCATTATCGGTTATATTTCCGTTCCAACGCATTCCTAAACATTTATCGCCTTTCTCAAATATTCCATAGGCAATTGAAAATTCATCGTTATCAAATATTATTTTAATCAGTTCAAAATTCTGTGGATTTACATTTTCAGGTTTCATAGAATAGTAATTTAAAGTTCAGGAATAAATAATTCAACAAAAGTTTCATCGCTTTCATTAATTTGTACAGTATAAATAAGTTCAAGTGAATTATCATTGCTTAATTTTAAGTTTGCTTTGCAAGAACATTTTCTCAATTCTATTTCTTTTTCTGATATGCGTATATCTTCTAATTTTGGTTTTAATTCTAAAAAACGCTCTTGAGCCTTTTTGATTGATTTTGAATAAACAGTTTCTTTTTCTGGTGTATTCTTGATTTCATCATTTATCCCTTTTTCTAATTCAGCCATAAATGCATCCTTACCAATATTGTCAGCATACAAAATCATATTGCTATTTGGCTTTTCAATAAAATGTTCATTAATGAAATTTAGCGTAGCTAATTCTTTTATCAGTATTTCTTCTGATAAATCAATTACTGCTTGTTCTACTGTCAATCCTGAACAGGCTGGTTGTACATTTTTTTTTCGCAGGATACGATTATTGAAACAAAAAAAGTGGTCAATAAAAGGATGTTCATTTTTCTCATATGGTTTGGTTTTAATGTCTTGTCCTGAAATATGGCTCGTTGCGGATAAAACAGCGAGTCCTTTCGGTTAATTCGTAAAGTTAGCAAAAAATCACAAACTTTCGGGTCAATCACTTGCCCCGCAATGAGCCATACACGGTGTTGCCAGTAGTTTTTATTCCGTTCAACTTGTCTTTTCGTAATTTAATTCAGGATTCCAATTCTCAAAATCCCATACATTCAAATACTTCAAATGCTCAATTAAATAACCAGCAATTATTTTTTGGCATTCAGTTGAACTGTGTGCTTTATTTGACAAATCAGTTATTCCTTTTTCTTCACGGAATATATTATTCCGACTACAATTTATATATGGCACGTATTTATTTCCATTCAGAGTAGGTGAATAACCTAAAGTCAAAATTCCGTATTTAAACAAAAAGTCGTCAAAAAATCCATAGTAGTTTTTATGTTGGCGACTGCTTTTGAATTTTTCATTTACGTACTCTAAAACAGGATGATTTTCGCTTATTATCAAACGTTTTATTTCTCGGTTAAAAATTGTTGTGCTCATACTGTTTTTCTTTATTCGTTAATTCTAAAATATTTATTGTCAAAGTTGAAAAAGCGTGAACAATTTTGGTTCTAAATGTAAATCGAGTGTATTTTTCTCCATTTAAGTTTTTTAATATTCCTTTTGCCCATTTCTCTAACTCTCCGTTGTTCAAATCAAATTTATAATCGTGAGCTAAATTGTTCCTCAATTTGTTCAATTTTTTTAGTGCGTTGAGCATTATTTTTTTCTTTTCAGTCTGTTCAAAATCTAATTTTTCAATCGCAAGTATTTTACTGTAAAAAGAGAATGATTTTCGATTTTCAATTCCGCACCTGTTAAGTTTTCCATCTAATATTTGCTCGATAAGTAAATGTCCTTTTAACAGAATTAAATCTAAATCAGTTCTTGAGTCAAGATGTCCCCAAACTGCCCATTCCATTAAAAAGTCATAATTTTCTTTCATCTCTAGATTTTCTTAAATTACTGGCAACGTTTTGGCGCTTGGCGCAGTGGCGGATTTCGGAGCACAAAACTGTCAATACACCACAAATGTTGATGCGATGTAGAATGTTCAATTAACCACGTCACCCGCCATTGAGCCAAACGCTTGTTGTGTGCTGTATTTATTTCATTATCAGTCAAATATGCTTTTTTGAATTGTTCTTTTTTGCGCTTTTTCCTTGGCTATTTTTTGTCCATATTTAGCTTCTACTTCCTTGTAAAAAATATCTTTAGCACCGTTATGATTTTTCAAGAACCATTCAACGTGATTTAATAAATACTCTTCTCTTATTGCGGGGTCATTTAAGTCATTTGGTACTCTTGCCATTCTTGGGTCAATACTATCAAAACCTGTAAATGGCGTTTTTAGTCTTTCTTCTGTCATAAGAACATAATCGGGATTTAGCTCAAACCCAATAGCTTTTCTATTTAGTTGTTGACAAACTCTTAAAGTAGTTCCACTTCCAGAAAAAGGGTCTAACACAATATCGCCTTCATTTGATGAAGCTAAAACCATTCTTTCAATTAGTCCTTCGGGCTTTTGAGTTGGATGATTTTGTCTGTTTTCTTGGCAATAATGAACGTGAGAAAACTCCCATACGTCTCCAGGGTTTGCCCCACGCATATTATTTACCGAACGATAAAATTTTTGAGGAACTCTTATTGCGTCTAAGTTGAAAGTAAATTTATCGGACTTAGTAAACATTAAAATATCATCGTGTCTTGGTGAAAAGCCTTTTTTCTTTCCAATACCTTGTGTGTAATGCCAACAAATCCAGCTGTTGAAGTTTAAATTTTGTGCCTTTTCAAGTATTTGGTACAGATATGAAATAAACCTAAAACCCATAAAGACATAAATTGTACCCGTGGGTTTTAAAACTCTTTTTGCTTCTTTTGTCCAGTTTTCTGTAAAATCTATATAATCATCGAAGCTTTTTGTGTCTGAGTTGTTTCCATAATCCTTGTTTAGATTGTATGGAGGGTCAGCCACAATAAGGTCTATCGAATTGTCTTTTATGTTTTTAAACAATTCTAAAGCGTCACCATTTTTTATTTCAATCATTTTATCCATCCAAATTTATTTGCTAATTCCAACCAATTTTCAAGAGACCGTCTTGATGAAGCTAAATATTTTCTATCAAGAAGTTGACAAAACTCCCAAGCTGTTCTTTTCTCAATTGTAACATAATGAATGTCTCTAATTTGAATTTGTCCAGTACCAAGGGCTGGATTGTAACTAATGTCAGGGTCTGACAAATACTTAATATCGTAGGCGTTATATTTAACCACTTCCATTATACCATCCATTAGTTTTGTTTCGTGATTGCGAACAGAATAAACTTTGTGCTTCAAGGATAAAATTACGAATAAATAGTCTGGGTCTTCAACGTATGCACTTCTAATTCTTGCAAACGATGTGATATTGGGCGATTTACCTGATGAAGCAAAATCTTCAGCTGTTGCTTTTACGTCCACTTCAGCAGTAACAACTGCATTAACTTTCTGATTTCTTTTAAATTGTAGTAAGACATCTGCTCTGTTTAAACGTTCTAATGCTTCTACATTTATCAAATTCCATTCATTATTAACATCGTCAACGATATTGACAAAGGTTTCACAAGCCCACGCTTCAACAAAAGGACCAGCTATTTTGTTGATGTTTTCCATAGGTAAACCAAGTTTCAAGTTGGTGTTTATCACAATCTTGTTTTCACCTTTATCTATCGCATTTTTTATAATTTTTTCGATTGACTGAATAGCGTAATCAGATGCTTCTGAATAGTCAGGGCTTTCAATTGGAACTTTGAAATTTAAGTCTTTATATGTCATTTTTTATTGTTTAATGTTCGTTTTTAATATGGCACACAACTACTAAATACCACCAAATATATAAAACTTTTCCAACATCAACCCCGTGTATTAAAGCGAACAAACAGTTGTCAATGACCACATCCGTTTAAACAAACCAATCGAAATCCACTACAAATTCTTTCGAAAAGTACAACGCTTTTTATGGATTTGCTCGTCGTAGTCTTTCCACAAAACCCGCACGTCTTTGTTTTCTTCCAATTCGGGGTTGGTTTCTGCAGTGACGATGCCGCGCCGGTTAAACAAATCGTTAGTTTCTTTAAAAATGATGGCAGTCAGCCCTTTTTTCTGATAATCGGGATGTACGCCGATGAGGTAAAACTCCGCATGCGAACTCCGGTTTTGTGCCTTTAGCAAATGGTACCAGCCAAAAGGGAAAAGCTTGCCGTCCGCTTTTTTTAACGCCTTGGAGAGCGAAGGCATCATGATGGAAAATGCCACTATTTTGTTGTTTTCATCTTTCACACAAATGATGAATTCCGGATTGAGATAGGTGAAATATTTTTTCTTGTAATATTGAATTTGTTCGGTTTGCAATGGAATAAAAGAACTCAGGTTTGCATAGGTTTCGTTGAGCAAATCGAACATTTCCTCCGCATGATTCAAAGCATCTTTTTTATTTTTGAATTTGTAGGGCTTCACTTTGCTTCGTTCTTGAACAATGTTGGCAATGCGCGCCACTTTCTCGAAAGGATTGTTCGGAATTTTGACGGTGTATTCTACCCATTTGGTTTCGGGTTCAAAACCCAATTGTTCAAAATGCGCTTGATAATAAGGATAATTATACCAGGTGGCGAGCGTGTTCATCTGCTCAAAACCGAAAGTAAGCAGCCCGCCTTTGTCCATGTTGGAAAACCCGACCGGACCCTCCATGTATTCCAAACTGTTTTCTAAACCGATTTCGCGTACTTTGTTCATCAAAGCGCGACTGACTTCGAGATCATCAATCACGTCAAACCAACCGAAACGCATTTTCCTTTTCTGTTGCTCGTTTACTTCGAGCCGGTTGATGATGGCCGCTACTCTTCCGACTGCTTTGTTGTTTTTATAAGCCATAAAAAAACGCGCATCGGCATACTTGAACGCGGGATTTTTGGTTTTGTCAAAGTTTTCTAATTCTTCATTGATCAGGGGCGGAACCCAATACGGACAGTTTTTGTATAAATCAAACGGAAATTTTATAAAGGAGAGGAGTTCAATTTGATGCGAGAGTTCTTTAACTTCTATCATGTCGTATGTAAGTAGATTTTTTGCAAATTAGTTTTCGTTTTCGTCAAATTCTTCGTCCGGTGGTGGAACATTTTTGTCTTTTTTCTTAAACCAACGCAAGATAGGCCATCCTTTTTTCTTTTTGGGTTGTTCCAATTCGTTTTTTGGAAGTTTTTTGCCATCGTCAACCAATTCCCATTTCGATTCGTGGTAATCCATTCTGTAGGAAACGCCGATGCCGCCAAAGGTTCTTGAAGGTGTGTCTTTGGTGTTGAAATTAAAGGAAGCATCAAATTGCAGGTTGGAATTCAGCAGATAGGCACCGCCAAACCGAACGATGTTGTCTGAATAAAAATCGCTGCTGATGCCTTGATTTTCGACAAATGCCGCCCATTTGATGTTGAAAGCATGTGTCAGTGTAAAAATATACTGTGTTGATGTAAAATCGGTGCCGATTCTGTCGTAGATAAAGTTGGTCACAAAAACCCAATCGGCCGTGATGTGACTTTGTGTGATCAACATGATTTTTCCGCTGATATCGGCTTCATTTTCATTGAAAAAATTAAAATTACTTCCATACACAAAGGGGCTTCCGTTAAACCGAATATTGGCTCCGACATATCCGGACAATGCCGGAACGAGATTTTTCCATTTGAATTTTTTCCCCTGATTGGCTTTCCAACTGTAAAGATTTGGCTCTTCCAATTTCCGTTTTCTTTGGGGGTCATAAAACAAATATTTTGCGCCCAAAGTTGTGTTCATCGGGCCAGATCGCGTGAAAGTTCTGCCCCGGTCGGTGAGTTGGTCGATTTGATAATTTCCGTTGAGAATCACTTCAAATTGTTCCCGCCAAACGCCCCAACGAAATGCGTATTCAATATCAAAATAATCGACATCGGCATCAAATAAGTTGTGCTCGTCATGGCCGTAACTCATGCCAAATTCACCTTGATAAACTTTTGTCCCCACAGAATACGCACTGAATGAAGTGCCCGGACGGTTTGAATTGATGACATCAGTGTATTGAGAAAAACCGAAAATCGGTATGGTCATCAACATCCAAAACGAGCATAATTTTGCAATTTTTTTCATATAAATAGAATTATTTTAAAACGTGATTTTTTTTCTCACGTAGAAAAAACAGCTTTGTACAATTTGTTCTGTTTGGGATGGCTTAAAAGTAAAAAAAAGATTAATCCGATGGTTTAGTTTTTTGGCATATTTTTGGAAAGGAAAAAATTAAACTCAATTTATGCGCAAATATTACACCCTTGTTTTGATTATTTCGGGATTTATTGTTTCCTGCAACAGCGTGAAAAGAACCGAAAAAACTTTGCTCTCAGGCGATTATGATAAAGCAATCGATATGGCTGTCAAACAGTTGCAGTCTGGTGCGCAAGACAAAAACCACAAATCTTTTGTCGCCCTCTTAGGCGATGCTTATCAAAAAGCAGTTGCAGAGGATATTACGCAAATAAAATATTTGGAAAGTCTTCAAAATGAAGAATACGTGGATCGAATATACCAAACCTATTTAGGTCTCCGCGATCGACAACAAAAAATAAAACCACTTTTGCCATTGCAGGGCGTTAAATTTGTCTTGAACGATTATACTTCGCAGATAGTTGATTATCGAGATAAAGTTTCTGCCTATCACTACGCCATCGCGGCAGATTTGATGAAAAGAGGTCAAAAAGTAGATTTCAGAAGGGCTTATGACGAGCTCGTTTATGTAGATCAAGTGAATCCCAATTACAAAGACACCCGCGCTAAAATAGAAGACGCAAAATATTTAGGTACCGATTTTGTGATTATTTCATTGCACAACGAAAGTCGTCAATTTATTCCAAATGGATTGATGAATCAGTTGATAAATTTTAATCTGAACACCCTAAACAAAAAATGGACGGTTTTTGACGTGAATGCCAATCCGAAAACCAATTATGATTTTGCTGTAGAGGTCGATTTGGAGCATGTGGAAGTTGCACCCGAGCAATATTACAAAGAGCGAACCATTATCGAGAAACAAATCGTGGACGGCTGGACATTTTTGAAAGACAAACGCGGCGAATTTATCAAAGACAGCTTGGGAAACAAGATTAAAACAGACAATTACATCACTGTTCGCTGCGAATTCACGGAACACCATCAGTACAAAGCCGCACATATCGGTGCCAATCTTTACTTGACACAATTGGACAACAAACGCACGCTTCGGGAAGAACCTTTGGAGGCTGAAATTATATTTGAAAATCATTACGCAACCATCAGAGGCGATCGCCGCGCACTCGAATCCAACCATTTAAATCTGATGAATGTCGGTCCGCTGCCATTTCCCACCAACGAACAGATGATTTACGATGCCGGCGAACAGCTGAAAAACAAAATAGTCTATTCGGCTAAGCGTTTGTTTTAACGGCTTAACTTTTAATTACCATCTTGCAAAGCAAAAACTCTTTTCAATAAGTTGGATGTTCTTGCGTTGAAATTGTTGCGTATATCGCTTTCTTCAACGGCAATCATCGTAAAAACACCAGCCAGGGCTTTTTGGGTAGTATAGTCTGTCAAATCAGGATTGACTTTGGTCACCAATGGAATGGCGTTGTAACGCGTGATGATGTTCGCCCAAACCTGATCCGCCCCAACCTTGCCGAATGAATTTTTTATCACCGGATTGAACTTGGCATACAGTGCCGTCGAAGTGGTTTTTTCCAAATAGGAGGTAGCTGCGTTGTCGCTTCCCAACAGTATGTTTTTGGCATCGGTAAAGCTCATGTTTCTGACCGCATCCACAAAAATCGGCGTAGCTTCTTTGACCGCATCTTCTGCCGCCCGGTTGATGACTTTCAATCCCTCATCGGCAAGCGAACTCAATCCGATACTGCGAAGCCCGCGATCTACTTTTTGCAATTCTTCGGGTAAAAGTATCTTGACCAATTCGTTTTTATAAAACCCGTCGGTGGCAGTCAGTTTCGAGACTTGTGTAGATATGCCTTGATTCAGAGCTTCTTTCAGCCCGTTGCCAATCTCAACCTGACTCAAAATACCACCGTTTTGCGGAAATTGATTAACCGCATTTTGTAATTCAGCGCAACCACTAAAAAGTATGACTACCGATAGAAGTAAAGTTTTCATCCTGTGTTTTGTTAGTTTTTTCAAATATAGTGTAAAAAGTTTTCTGTCTGAGTCACCAATAAACTACCTAAATGTTAAATATATATTAAAATATAGTACTATGTATTGCATGATATTGTTTAATGGATATATATTTGCATAAACAAATCGAAACAGCCATGATAACCGTAACCCAAAAAAATGTAGCATCGATTATGCACTTCTCAACCTTCAGTAAATATTTCATACCGTTCGGCAATCTGATTTGCCCGATATTCCTGTGGGTTTTTTATAAAAACAACAGCGAATTTGAGGACGAAAACGGCAAACAAGCCATCAATTATCAATTGAGTCAAATGCTTTATGGTTTTGTTGTTCTGATTGTATTGGCAACCTTGTCGTTGATTTATCTAACCAATCTGTTTGCCTTGAATTTCACCTTTGACGATATGGATTTTTACATGTCTCCAAATCGATTTCATCTGACCGACAAACCAATATGGGCTATTTTTACCGTTGTCATTTTGGGACTCGGTTATCTTGTGTTCGACTTTTATGTGGTGATTCGTGCCGGTCTCAAAGCCCTGAATGGAGAAGTTTATCATTATCCGATTACGATTCCTTTTATTAAATGACAAAGGCAGTAGCCAACCCGCCTGCCGGCAGGCAGGGAAGCAAGACTCAGTAAACTTGAAGCTTCGACCCCCGACGCTTCGAGACCCAGCATAAAAACTTCAAACCAGAAGCCAGAAACTTGAAACCTGAAACTTGAAACCTTTTAAACGTTAAACAAAAAAAATATGAACATAGAAAACACCAAAGCACAGATGCGCAAAGGTGTCTTGGAATTTTGCATATTGTCAGTTCTTAAAAACGGTGAACTGTATGCCTCTGAAATTTTAGACACACTCAAAAAAAACAAAATGCTCGTCGTAGAGGGTACAATTTACCCCTTGCTTACCCGATTGAAAAATGCCGAATTGCTCCAATACCGTTGGGAAGAATCACTATCCGGTCCGCCCAGAAAATATTATGGACTCACCGAAAGAGGCAGCAAAAGCCTCAACGAATTATCAAGCACTTGGAACGAACTTGTGCAAACTGTTGAAACAATAACTAAAAAATAACAACCTATATCATGAATAAGACTGTCAGTATCCATTTAGCCGGAACACAATTTTATATTGACGAAACGGCTTACCAAAAATTATCTGATTATTTAGATAAAATCAAAAAGAAGTTTTCCGACGTGCAAGAGCGCCAAGAAATTATGGCAGACATCGAAGCACGTATAGCTGAACTTTTTTTAGAAAAAGTAAAAAATGAACGTCACGTTGTGCAAATGGAAGATATCGAGGAAGTCATCAAAATCATGGGTAAACCCGATGATTATGTCGGTGATTCTGAAGATGATTTTACAGAAA
>PHDQ01000319.1 GCA_002841025.1 Bacteroidetes bacterium HGW-Bacteroidetes-13
CGCGATAAAATGATTACTGACAAGTTTTCATTGGGTTTTGACGGCAAAGAAGTCTGGATTAAACAAGATTCAGCCTATTTCAAAAGCAACCCAAAATTTTATCACAACTTGATGTTTTATTTCTACGCCATGCCTTTTGTGTTAGGCGATAAAGGTATAAACTATGGTGAGACAGAAGATTTAGTCTATGAAGGAAAGACATACAAAGGTGTTAAAATATCCTATCAAGACAACGTAGGCGATTCGTCAAAAGACAACTATTATTTGTATGTCGATCCGCAAACCGGACGCATGGCTTGGTTGGCTTATACCGTTACTTTTTTCAGCGGCGCAACAAGCGACAAGTTGAGTTACATACATTATGCAGGTTGGGATACATTTGGAGGATTGTTGCTCCCTACCCGATTGGAGTGGCACGAATTTAAAGACGGGAAATTGGGAGGTATTGCCAACACCGTAAATTTTTCAAACGTTTCCATTCGAGAAACAATTCCAACGGATGTTGATTTTTCAAAGCCTGAAGGCAGTGTCGTAGTTGAGTAAAAGTTAAAAGTTGGAAAACAAATGGCCATAACAATGAACGTTTGAAGAACAACGATTTATAATTAGTGAACTTGTCTGCCAGAAACTTATTTTACATAAACCGATACCTCAAAACACGAAATCTGATGAAAAAAATCTTTTTTATATCATTTCTATTGATATTGAACGCCTGCGAAAAAAGAGTAAAACAACCGTCGGTAACTTGGACTCCGAATGATGAGACACAAGAATTGGTCGATCAGCAAAAGCATGAGAATCCGCGCATGCGTTTTAAGCTGATTAATTCAAAAATTTTGGATAAAAATGATATTTGGAAAGCATTCGATGAAGATTTGGCCTATTTTTCTGAGACGGATTACGAAAGCTTGAAACCACTCATCTTGGAAAAAGACATCCCAACACTCCAAGCCGAAATTGCCAACAACCAACTGACTTATGAAAATTTAACGCTGTTTTATCTCTATCGAATCCGAAAATTCGAAAGCGACAATCAAGTATCTTTAAACGCTGTTATCGCACTCAATCCCCATGTTTTGAAAGAGGCACGAGAAAGCGATAAAAATCGGAATAAAAACAAGCAACACGAGATTTACGGCATGCCAATCTTGTTGAAAGACAACATCGGTTTTGAAGGGCTTCCGACTACAGCCGGTGCCATAGCGCTACAAAATAATCAAGCTACCGATGCATTTATCACCAAACAACTCAAAAGCAAAGGCGCATTGATACTTGGTAAAGCCAATCTGAGCGAATGGGCATATTATTTGTGCACAGGTTGTCCGGTTGGTTACAGTGCCATCGGCGGTCAAACCCTCAATCCGTATGGTCGAAAAGTTTTTGAGTCGGGCGGTTCGAGTTCCGGAAGCGGTGTTTCCGTGGCGGCTAATTTTGCGGTTGCTGCGGTAGGTTCAGAAACTTCGGGTTCTATTTTGTCTCCGTCCAGTCAAAATTCGGTGGTGGGTCTCAAACCGACCATCGGCGTTCTCAGTAGAACCGGAATTGTACCGATTTCAAGTACGTTGGATACACCCGGACCGATGACAAAAAGCGTCACAGACAATGCCATTTTGCTCGATGCGATGACCGGAAAAGACTCAAAAGATACGGCTTCTGTAGAGAGTTCGTTTCGATTAGATAAACTGGTTCATGAAGAACTTGTCGGCAAGCGATTTGGTGT
>PHDQ01000320.1 GCA_002841025.1 Bacteroidetes bacterium HGW-Bacteroidetes-13
AATGTTCCGACAGAAGCGCGAAGTTTTGCCAACCTCAAACGACTTCAAAAAACCATCGGCGTAGATTACAAAATCTTATTGGCAGGAAGCGGCATCAAAAATAAAATCCAAGCTGCCGAACGCCTGCCCATGTTGAATCATATTCTTTCCTATCCGACCACTATTTTTATAGACAAAAAAGGAAAAGTAAGGCGAATTCACACAGGTTTTACCGGACCCGCCACCGGCGAAGAATATGTGAAGTTTAAAAAAGAATTTGACGAATTTACACAGGGATTGTTGGAGGAATGAAATAAGTTTTCACTTTTAAAAAAGGGATATTTCAATTGGTTGATTCCGCTTCTTTTTTCCTTCAGAAATACAGTATCTTTGCGCAAAATTGTTTGTGACAAACTGTATATGAAGAACATCCGAAATTTCTGTATCATCGCCCACATTGACCACGGCAAAAGTACTTTGGCCGACCGTCTTTTGGACGCAACCGGATCGGTGACCGCTCGCGAAAAACAAGACCAATTGTTAGACAACATGGATCTGGAGCGCGAACGCGGCATCACCATCAAGAGCCACGCCATCCAAATGGATTACGAATACAAAGGCGAAAAATACATTCTCAACCTGATTGACACGCCCGGTCATGTCGATTTTTCCTATGAAGTTTCACGCTCCATCGCTGCCTGTGAAGGTGCTTTGCTGATTGTGGATGCTGCGCAAAGCATACAAGCGCAAACCATTTCAAACTTATACCTCGCGCTCGAGCACGATTTGGAAATCATTCCGGTGCTCAACAAAATAGATTTGCCCAGTGCCAACCCGGAAGAAGTGACTGACGACATTGTGGAAATGTTGGGTTGCAAACCCGAAGAGGTCATACACGCCAGCGGCAAAACAGGCTTTGGAATAGATGACATCCTTTCGGCCATCATCGAGAAAATTCCGCCCCCAAAAGGCGATCCGGAAGCACCTTTGCAAGCTTTGATTTTTGATTCGGTTTACAACCCATTCAGGGGCGTTGAGACCTATTTCAGAATCATGAACGGCGAAATCAAAAAAGGGATGAAAATCAAGTTCATGGCAACGGGCAACACCTATTTTGCCGATGAAGTTGGCACGCTCAAATTGATTCAACATCCGAAGGAAATTGTTCGAACAGGCGACGTGGGATACATCATCACCGGTATCAAAGATGCGCGCGAAGTCAAAGTTGGAGACACCATCACATCGGCAGAAAGACCTTGCTTAAAGTCGATTGAAGGTTTTGAAAACGTAAAACCCATGGTTTTTGCCGGAATTTATCCGGTGGATACCGAAGATTACGAAGACCTGCGTTCGGCGATGGAAAAATTACAACTCAACGATGCCTCGCTGGTTTTTTTACCGGAGAGTTCTGCTGCTTTGGGCTTTGGTTTTCGATGCGGATTTCTCGGCATGCTTCACATGGAAATTGTACAGGAAAGACTCGAACGCGAATTCGACATGAGCGTGATTACGACGGTTCCCAACGTTTCTTACCACGCATTTACCCGAAAACATCCCGATAAAATCATCGTGGTCAACAACCCTTCCGACTTGCCCGATCCTTCCAGTTTAGATCGCGTTGAAGAGCCTTATATCAAAGCCACCATCATCACCAAATCGGATTTTGTTGGCAATGTCATGTCGCTTTGTATCGAGAAAAGGGGTGTTATTACCAATCAAACCTATTTGACACCCGAACG
>PHDQ01000321.1 GCA_002841025.1 Bacteroidetes bacterium HGW-Bacteroidetes-13
CAATTCCGATTCGTGCCTCATCGCAATCACTCGACCTGACATTCTCTAAGTAGCAACTATTGTCAGTTCGAGTAGGTTTTGAAGCAAAGCGAAAAACCGTATCGAGAACACGGTCTGACAATTAAACAAATCAGACGCTTTGCTTAATTCCAAAATTTAAACGTATTTTACGCTACTAAATTTATGCAGTGAAGTTTGCCATTCTCTCACATGTTCAACATTTCAAAAAAAACGCAATGCTTTGGGCTTATAGTCCTTATGTAAATGAAATGAATTTGTGGCTTCAACAGGTTGATGTCCTTCGGGTTGTGGCTCCCGAATCGAAACACACTTTTGTCGAATCTGAAAATATTTTGCAGCCCTATCAACACGATAATTTAGTTTTAGAAACAATTCCTTCCATTGATTTTTTAAACTTCAAAAACACGCTTACAAGTTTATTTCAACTTCCCATCATATTGTATAAAATCTTCTCTGCCTGTCTTTGGGCAGACCATATACAGCTGCGTTGTCCGGGCAACATCGGATTGTTGGGGTGTTTGGTACAAATTCTTTTCCCGTGGAAACAAAAAACCGCCAAATATGCCGGCAATTGGGATCCGAAGGCAAAACAACCGCTGAGTTATCGGCTGCAAAAATGGATTTTGAACAACCGGTTTTTGACCCGCAACATGCAAGTATTGGTGTATGGCGATTGGCCGGGCGTTACCAAAAATATTGTTCCTTTTTTTACGGCTTCGTATGCTGAATCGGAAAAAACAGCGTTGCATAAACGAACGTATTCCGATTGTATTCGGTTTGTTTTTGTCGGAAGTTTGTCGCCCAACAAAAACCCAATGAAGTCATTGGAATGGGTGTATCAACTGCAAGAAAAACATGAACTGACGGTTCGATTGGATTTCTATGGTGATGGGTCTGAAAGAGACAAACTATCCGATTTTATCCGGAAAAAAAAGTTGGAAACAATCGTGAAACTGCATGGCAATCAACCCAAAGAGGTGTTGAAGAAAGCCTATCAAGTTGCTGATTTTTTGCTCTTGCCGTCCCAATCGGAAGGCTGGCCGAAAGCGGTGGCAGAAGCCATGTTTTGGGGCGCCATTCCGATTGTTTCATCGGTGTCTTGCGTGCCGTGGATGCTCGATTTCGGGAAAAGAGGTTTGTTTTTTGAAACCGATGTAAACAAAACCACGGAACGATTTATTTCGCTAATAAAGAACCCGGATGCCCTTCAAAAAATGGCTGAATTGGCCGCCAATTGGTCGCGAAATTACACGTTGGAAAGATTTGAATTGGAAATCAAAAAATTGCTAAAACCCCAATCCTTATGAAGGTTTTGCAACTCATCGATACGCTCAATGCGGGTGGTGCTGAACGCGTGGCAATCAACTATGCCAACGAATTAAGCCAACACTTGGTAGGCTCATATTTGTGTACCACCCGACAGGAAGGCCCGTTGAAAAGTCAATTGAAACCCGAAGTGGGGTATCTTTTTTTAAAGAAAAAATCGGCTTTAGACTTATTCGCAATTTTTCGATTGGCACGATATGTCAAAAAAAATGACATCACAATCATTCACGCACACGGTACTTCTTTTTTGACAGCCGTTTTGTGTAAATTATTGGTCAGAAATCTAAAAATTGTTTGGCATGATCACTACGGAAAAAGTGAAGAATTAGAAAATAGACCCGTTTTTATCCTGAAAATCGCTGC
>PHDQ01000052.1 GCA_002841025.1 Bacteroidetes bacterium HGW-Bacteroidetes-13
ACGTTGCCAAAACCTGAGATTGCGAAGGTCTTGCCTTTAATTTCTTGTCCGATGGTTCTCAACATTTGTTCTGCAAAATACACAACTCCGTAACCTGTGGCTTCAGGGCGAATTAATGAACCTCCATAAGCCAGTCCTTTACCTGTTAACACGCCGGTAAATTCATTTCTTAATCTTTTGTACTGACCGAATAAAAATCCGATTTCACGAGATCCAACCCCTAAATCACCGGCAGGAACATCAATACTTGGACCGATATGACGACACAATTCGGTCATAAACGATTGGCAAAAACGCATCACTTCTGCTTCAGATTTTCCTTGGGGATCAAAATCAGAACCTCCTTTTCCTCCGCCCATTGGAAGTGTCGTTAAGCTGTTTTTGAAAACTTGCTCAAAGGCCAAAAATTTCAACACTGATAAATTCACAGTATTGTGAAAACGAATCCCGCCTTTGTAGGGACCGATAGCGGAGTTCATTTGAATGCGAAAACCCCTATTTACTTGTATTTCGCCTTCATCATCAACCCAAGGAACTCTGAAAATGATTGTTCTTTCAGGTTCAGCTATTCTAAGTAATAAATTTTTGCCATCATATTTATTATTTGTAGCAATAAAGGGAATTACGGTTTCTGCAAATTCCCTAACCGCCTGAACGAATTCAGGCTCATTTGGATTTTTGGCTTCAATTTGAGCCATAAAATCATTGATTTTTTGTTCCATTATTTAATTAAAATATTTATTTTTCAACTTAATTTATAGCTCCTGAAAATGTTCTTATTTTCCAAAACAAATATACATTTAATAATTCATTTGTGATATTTTACACATGATTTCAATAGGTTTGTGATTATTTTTAAACCTTGTTTAAAATTTAAAATATCAAATATACTGCGGTTAACTTAAGGATCGGAAACGAAGGTTGTAAATGTTGATTTCTATTATTGAACTTCTCTTTAAGCGAAATCCATTGCTGCCATCATATTCTATTCAAGGAACTTTTTATAATAATGATTCGCTCAGGTACGCGAAACGTTCAAAAACCCTTTTTTTGTTGTATGGTGAATGTTTCTCAACAAGGGGAATGGCCTTTTCGGAAAAATTTTTTTGGTTGGAGAAAACGCAATCTCATGCGTATTATTATTGGGACAAAATCAATTAAGGAAGGAATGTGTTTTGACATATTTTTAATAAATCATAAATATGATAGTGCAAATATACGAATTACCCAAAAAATAGACGTAATTTTTTTGAATCCTTAAAAAATAAATTTTCTAATAATGAGTTATATAAGTCGATTCGTGATTCTTCGATTCTTGTTCATTTATAGATTGATTATTAAAAAAAAAATGGGGAATGATATTTATCGAAATTTAACTAAATTAGCGCACTAACTAAACGCGAAAAAAATTGGCTATTAGAATACTACTATTTTGCACCCTTTTTTCGTTAACACTTCATGCTCAACGATATGGGCAACAGAGAAAGTTTTCGAATGAATTTGGTTTCTATGCCGGATCGACTACTTTCTTTACTGATTTTGGAGAACGTTCAATTCATACGCAGGCACAAAACTCGAGTTTTAACTTGGGTGTTGTCCATTATTTCAATTTTGCCTACCGCGATGATTTTGGTCGATATACCCGAGATCGATTTTTTAATGACCATTTTAAAGTAAGAACAGATATTAATTTTGCCTATATCGGCAGTTTGCGACATCAGGGTGGCTTAGTTGCTCCCAGCCAAACTTCGCTTGTAGCGGACCAACTTCGGGCGATGAAGGGCGAATTGGGTATTTTGACCCTGGGAGCTCAAATCGAATTTGATCCTTTAAGCATTCGCGGGTTTGGCGATGATATTCGAAACAATTTTCACCTGCATCCATTCATCAGTTTTGGTTTCGGATTTTCGTTTTTTAATAGAAATGTTTCCTCAAGTTTGGGGCCTATCGATACGCCGGCTACTACGCCTCCCGAATTTTTGGGTGGGATTGAGAATGGCAGCGGAACAGCTTGGTCGGCAGTGACGATTGTTGGTTTCAGGTATCGTCTCAGACCTTCCACGGACTTGGTTGTACACGGCAGATACCAGGCGTTTTTTTCCGATTCGATAGACGGAATTAATGACAACAGTATCAACTCTGTGGAGCATGCGGATTACTTGCTTTCTTTGAATGCAGGTTTGGTGTTCTACCTAAATTTCTAAGAAATCACCATTCATTCACCCGATTTCCGTCTAATTTCAGGAAAATAAACAGCAAAAGCGTAAAACCCCAAAGTGCGGATCCGCCGTAACTAAAAAACGGCAGTGGAATTCCGATGGTTGGTATCAGGCCGATGACCATTCCGATGTTTACCATAAAATGAATAAACAAGACAGTCACCAATCCGTATCCATACCATTTGGCAAATGCAGTTTTTTGTCTTTCCACCAAAAACAAAAGCCGAAGCAACAATCCAGCAAACAGTAAAATTACAATAGTACTCCCGAAAAATCCCCATTCTTCCCCGACGGTTGTGAATATATAATCGGTATGTTGTGCGGGCACAAAATTCCCTTTGGTTTGCGTTCCTTCCAAATAGCCTTTACCCCAAAAACCTCCTGAACCTATCGCGATTTTTGATTGATAGGTGTTAAAACCTATTCCTTGCATGTCTTCGGTTAATCCGAGAACAATGTTGAATCGATCGCGATGCCGTTGCTCGAACACGTTTTTAAAGATGTAATCAACAGAATAAGAGAGGGTTGAACAAATCATAAATAGCCCTATCAAAGGTCCAATAGTCCTTTTCTTTTTTGGAATGAAAAAATAAATGAGGGAACAAAACACAAGTGATATACCAATTACCCAGGTTACACTCAACAATAATGTCATCAAAAAAATTAAAATTGAAGTAATCCCTATAAAAATAATCCATCCGGACATACTGTGAAGATACAGCACCAAGATTAAGCTGATAAAAACCAACGCACTCCCTGCATCCGGCTGAATCAGCACGAGAATTGCTGGAATGGCAATTAAGAGCATTGCCGTGATGAGATGTTGGGGATTTTTCATGTTTATTTGCCCATCGCTCAAGTATTTGGCAAGAACCATCACCGTAGTAACTTTAGCAAATTCGGAAGGTTGCAAACTGAATCCGCCAAACACAAACCACGAGGTTGCACCGGATATTTTTTTTCCAAAAACAAAAATTCCCAATAAAAAAACAAGTGAAATCAGATAGAAAACGATTGAAAACCGTTCATAAAATTTTGATTCGATGGCGAAAACCACGACGATCATAACTAAACTCAAAATGATATAAACCAGCTGTTTGCCGTAGGGTTTCGACAAGTCAAAAATACCATTTCCAACATCGGTTGAAGAGGCAGAATAGATGTTTATCCAGCCTATACCGACGAGTAAAACAAAAAGTAATATGGGAATCCAATCTAACTTTATTGGATAATCTGTGATGGATCTATTCATTTATTGATGGTGAACGGTTGTCCGCTTATCGGTTTTACATATTCGCTCATCAGGCTTCCTTCCAACATTCTTTTTTCTAAATCTTTTCGGCTGATGCTGTCGTTCAGGTGTTTTTGTATCATCAAACTGGCTATCGGCCCGGCCCAGCGTGCGCCCCAATATCCATTTTCTACAAACACAGCTATGGCAATCTTAGGATGGTCTTTTGGCGCGAAGGCAATAAAGATGGAGTGGTCGGTAAGTTGGACGCGTTTGCCATTTATCTTGGTGAAATTTTCAGCTGTTCCGGTTTTCCCGCATATTTCAATTCCTTCGGCGCGGACACTGTAGGCTGTTCCTTTTTCAAAAACATCAAACATGCCTTGTATGACCGGTTCGAAATATTTTGCATCTACCGTGGTTGTGTTTCTCTTGACCATGCCTTTTTTATCTACCGATTCACCATCGATTTTACGAATGATGTGGGGTGTGTAATAAAATCCTCTATTGGCAATGGCAGCCGTAAAGTTAGCCAATTGAATGGGTGTAGTCAGGAGTTCACCTTGTCCAATTCCGTTTGAGACAGTTGCTGACGAGCGCCAACGGTCATTTCTATAAGCTTTGTCATAGTAAGAAGATGTAGGGACAAAACCCTTTTTCCCGGTCGGTAAATCATATCCTAAAAAATCACCCAAACCAAAACTTTTCACGTGTTCAGCCCAATGGTTGATTCCCTCGCTTGTGGTTGCATACTTGTCGATGGTTTTTTTGTAAACCGTGCCAAAATAAGCATTGCAGGAGTTGTATATTCCACTGTTAAGATTTACAGGACTTGCATGCCCGTGACATTTCATAAAACTTCCTTTGGCATAAAAAAAGCCATGGTTACAAGAAACCGTTGTGTTTTCGTCAATAACGCCTTCTTGCAAAGCAACCAGCGCATTGAGAATTTTGAAGGTTGAGCCGGGCGGATATTCTGCCAATAGACCTCTGTCGTATAGGGGTTTGGCAATGGAATCGTAATATAGTTTCGTGAAATTCTTCGATCGATCTCTTCCTATCAGTAAGCTTGGGTCGTAGGAAGGTGCGGAAATCATCGCTAAAATTTCACCGGTTTCGGGCTCGATTGCGACAATACCTCCACGTTTGTTTTGCATCAACAACTCACCATATTGTTGTAATTCGAGATCAATGGTCAACTCTAAATCCCGGCCTTGTTGAGGCAAACTATCATAGATACCGTCTTTGTAAGAACCAATATCTCGATTGAATCGGTCTTTTTGTATGTATTTCACCCCTTTGACCCCGCGCAAGTATTCTTCATAAGCTTTTTCAACACCTTGTATTCCAACCAAATCACCCATTTGATAATATGGATCTTTGCTGATTAGCATTTCGTTTGCTTCGGCTATGTATCCCAAAACATTGGCTGCTGATTTTGTCTGATAATCTCTCAAAGCACGTTTTTGAATGTAAAAACCTTTGAATTTCCACATTTTCTCTTGCAAAGCGGCAAAGTCGTCCTTAGATAATTGGGGGATAAAAACCGATGGTAGTCTGGGTGAATAATTAGTCGCCTTTAGCAAGATGGCATCGTAGTCTGCTTTTTTTATTTTCAACAATGTACAGAGTTCCTCAACATCTATATCTTTTACATCTTTGGGTATTACCATGATGTCATAAGAGGGTTGATTGGTGACAATCAACTTGCCGTTTCTGTCAAAAATATAGCCTCGCTCAGGATAGTCATAGACCTTTTTAATGGCAATATTGTTTGATAAAATCTCATAGGAGTCGTCTGCCAATTGCAATTGTGCCAATTTTGCCAAAAATGCAAGTACAGAAAAAATAATTAACCCATGGAGAAAAAAACGTCTCATTTTTTTTGTTTACTAAACAGTGTTATCAAAATCAATGACAAAACTGTGGTAAAGATACCTGTTAATATTGTTTTTTTCAAGGCATAAAACATCAAATTTATGCTAAAAGCCTCTAAAAAAAAGAGGGTTAGATGATGAACCAAAACAACCAACAAGGTGATAGAAAACAACTGAGAAACAGGACTCGAGGCCACTTTGATAGTCTGATGTTCGAAACTTACACCGTAAACAAAACGAAGCAATCTGGGTCTGAAATACGCCACCATCAAGCAAGCTGTAGCATGAATGCCGCCGGAATTCATAAACATATCCATGGTTAATCCCAATAGAAAACTTATGAATAAAAATAAATTGCGTCGTTCTTTGACCGGATATAAAATTAAAAAAATTACATAAACATAAGCTACCAAATGGCCAAACAACACAAGCTTATTAAATACCAGAACTTGCGCCAAAATCAGCACAATAAACTTAAAAGTTTCCTGAACGACATCATTTTTCATTTACTTTGGCTTCTAATTCTAATATTTCTTTTCTGAAATTATTTTTTAAAATGTAGGCATTATTCAAATCTGTCATGTCATTAAAAAGTAAAATATCGATAGAAAAGTAATTTGACACGGTATTGACTTCAAAATTTTTGACAACACCGATGGGAATTCCATCCGGGAAAATTGATGATTTTCCGCCAGTGACGATGGTATCGCCTATCAATATCGGCGCAATTCGAGGAACGTCTATCAATTGAACGATATTCGGGTCCTTTTGATTCCAAACCAGTGAACCAAAATGGTGACTTTTTTTGAGGCGAGCGTTGATTCTCGATTTTGAGTTTAAAATAGAAAAAACAGTCGAAAAATGTGTCGAAACCTCATCGACTATTCCCAATATTCCATTTGATGTAATTATGCCCATCTCCCTTTCCACTCCTGCATTTCTACCTGCATTAATGGTTAAATAATTGTCCTTGTTTTGATAGTTGTTGTTGATGATTTTTGCCGAAACAATGGTGTAATTTTTCTTTAAAAGGCTGTCTTGAAATTCCGGTACTTCACTTTTTTGGTTGAACAACAACTCTTTCAAATATTGATTCTCTTTTGATAAAACATCGTTTTCTTTTTTGAGACCAAAATATTGGTTGATGTTGTTTGACATCAAATAAAGATTACCCGCAACATAATTTGCCGAATTGACAAACTTACTTTTGTGATAAGTGTGTGAACTGATTGTAAACCACATTGAGATTGAAAGCAACAGCAAAAAGAAAAGAAAGTCTTTATTTTTGGTAAAAAACAAGAAGATTTGCCGCATGTTTCAAAGTCTATTATTTAATCAGGATGCTTTTGAATTTTTGGATACTCTTGAGTGCTATTCCAGTACCTCTAACAACTGCTCTCAACGGATCTTCTGCGATGTAAACAGGCAAGTCCGTCTTTTGAGAAATTCGTTTATCAAGTCCGCGAAGCATCGACCCACCACCGGCCATATAAATACCGGTATTGTAGATATCGGCTGCCAATTCGGGTGGCGTTTGCGACAGTGTTTCCATGACTGCATCTTCAATTCGAGTGATTGATTTGTCGAGTGCTTTGGCAATTTCACGGTAAGATATTTGCACTTGTTTTGGCTTGCCGGTGAGCAAGTCTCTTCCTTGAACACTGATGTCGTCAGGTGGCAAATCCAAATCTTCGGTCGCTGCTCCAATATCAATTTTGATGTTTTCCGCAGTTCGTTCGCCTACATACAGATTGTGCTGTGTACGCATATAGTAAATAATGTCATTGGTGAAAACATCGCCTGCTATTTTTACTGATTTATCACAAACGATTCCTCCCAACGCGATAACGGCAATTTCAGTTGTTCCGCCTCCAATATCAATAATCATATTGCCTTTGGGCTGCATGATATCAATTCCGATACCAATCGCTGCTGCCATCGGTTCGTGAATCAGATAAACTTCTTTGGCGTTAACACGCTCTGCCGATTCTTTTACTGCGCGCATTTCTACTTCCGTAATACCCGATGGAATGCAAATAACCATGCGGAGAGAGGGTGTGAAAAACTTGCCTTTCAATGCGGGGATGCTTTTGATAAACATATTGATCATCTTTTCTGACGCATCAAAATCGGCAATTACGCCATCTTTCAACGGGCGAATGGTTTTGATGTTCTCATGGGTTTTACCTTGCATCAAACTCGCCTCTTTTCCAACTGCAATAATCTTGTTTGTCACCCGATCTCTGGCAACAATCGACGGGCTGTCGATGACTACTTTGTCGTTGTGTATGATAAGTGTATTGGCCGTTCCTAAATCGATAGCGATTTCTTCGGTCATGAAATCAAATAATCCCATAATAATGTAATGTGTTAGGTATCTCGCTTGTTAATTAGTTGTAAATGTAATCATTAATGTTTAAAATGGCGATAGCCGGTAAAGACCATTGACAATTGATTTTGATTGCAATAATCGATGCTGAGTTGATCTTTGATAGACCCGCCGGGTTGAATAACCGATTTGATTCCCGCTTCATCGGCAATCTCTACACAATCCGGAAACGGAAAAAAAGCATCGCTTGCCATCGCAGCACCCTTTAAGTCAAAACCAAAACTTTTGGCTTTTTCGATGGCGTGCCGGAGTGCATCTACCCGGGAAGTTTGTCCGGCTCCCGAAGCCAATAATTGCCCGTTTTTTGCTAAAACAATGGTGTTCGATTTGGTGTTTTTGCAGATTTTAGAAGCAAACAATAAATCAGCAATTTCGGCGGTGGAAGGCGCAAGATTGGTGACAACTTTCAAGTCTTCTGAATCATCCGTTTTCCAATCTGTTTGTTGTACCAAAACACCATTTAGGCAAGTTCGAACACTTTTGTCCTGTTTTGTAAATATTTTTTGTGTAAGCAGAATCAAATTCTTTTTGGTTTTTAAAACGTCCAATGCCTCCAAATCGTATCCGGGTGCGATGACAACTTCACAAAATAGTTTGTGGATTTCTTTTGCCGTGGCCTCGTCTATTGTTTGATTGGATACCAAGACTCCGCCAAAAGCAGAAACCGGATCTCCCGCCAAGGCATCGCGATAGGCATCGAGCAAAATGCTTCTGGTCGCTAAGCCACAGGCATTGTTGTGTTTGAGGATGGCAAAAGTAGGTTGGTCATTTTGAAATTCCGAAATAAGCGAGACTGCCGCGTCCACATCCAACAGGTTGTTATAGGATAATTCTTTGCCCTGCAATTGATCGAAATATTCGTCAAAAGCACCGAAAAAATAACCTTTTTGATGCGGATTTTCTCCATAACGCAAGGTTTTTCCATTTGAAAAACTCTGTTTAAAGACGGTTTCATCTTCGCTGAAATAGTTAAAAATTGCCGTATCGTAATGGGAGGAAACATGAAATGCTTTTGCCGCAAAATGTTTTCTGTCAGACAGGGAAGTTTCACCGTTTTTTTCATTCAATAAATTCAACAAATCCGCGTAATCATAGACGGAAGAGACACAGAGTACATCGTTAAAATTTTTGGCGGCGGCGCGAATCAATGAAATCCCACCGATGTCTATTTTTTCGATGATGTCTGCCTCAGCTGCGTTTGAAGCTACCGTTTTTTCAAAGGGATATAAATCAACGATGACCAAATCGAGTTGCGGTATGTCATATTCTTCCACCTGTGCTTCATCTTCGGCATGTCCCTGCCGGTTCAAAATTCCGCCGAAAACTTTGGGGTGCAATGTTTTTACACGGCCACCCAAAATGGATGGATACGATGTAACTTCCTCAATTCCTGTAACTTCAACACCCAAACTTTTGATAAAAGCTTCCGTTCCACCTGTGGAATATAGTTTTACACCAAGCGCGTTTAGTTTGACTATGATGGGTTCTAAACCTTCTTTACTGAATACGGAAATCAAGGCCGATTGAATCTTTTTGGAAGTTGACATGAAAAATATTTTGAGAATGTTGCAAAAGTAATCAATTGCTTAAAAAACAATTGAATGATTGGCAATTAAAATTGAAAAAAATCTTGCTGTTATTA
Source organism: Bacteroidetes bacterium HGW-Bacteroidetes-13 (assembly GCA_002841025.1). Lineage (GTDB taxonomy): Bacteria > Bacteroidota > Bacteroidia > Flavobacteriales > Flavobacteriaceae > UM-FILTER-40-17. The sequence continues at coordinate 9,359 of PHDQ01000052.1, forward strand.
AAAATAAACGGTTCAGAAATCATATCCGTTTGAAGTGAATTTTATCAGGCGGACCTCGCCGGTTTTTAATCCCGAGACATCGGGACTGTGAGGTCTATGTTTTAAAAAAACCGGTTAAGGTAAATTTTTACTGCTCATAACCGAATCGCTTGAGTTGACGCACATCCGACCGCCAGTTTTTGTTAATTTTTACAAACAACTCCAAATGGATTTGTTTTTCAAAAAACTTTTCCAAATCGGCACGTGCTTGCACGCCCACTTTTTTAAGCGCCAAACCTTTGTGTCCGATTAAGATGCCTTTTTGGCTTTCGCGTTCGACCATAATTACGGCCTGTATGCGGATGATGCTATCGTCTTCCCTGAAAGTTTCGGTTTCTATTTCTACCGAATAGGGAATTTCTTTTTGATAATTCAACAGAATTTTTTCTCGAATGGTTTCGTTGACAAAAAAACGTTCGGGTTTGTCGGTCAAGGCATCTTTTGGAAAATACGGCGGTGAGGCGGGCAGCAATTCGACAATGCGGTTAAACACCTCTTCGATTGAAAAATTTTTAAGCGCTGAAATGGGGAATATTTCAGCCTTTGGCAATTGCTCCTTCCAATACAAAGCACTCTTTTCGAGGTTTTCTTGATCTGAAAGATCTATTTTATTAATTAACAACAAGATAGGTGTGTCTGTGTTTTTGAGTTGCTCGAAAAAAGCTTCATCCTTCAAAGAAGTTTCACCGATTTCCAACATATAGATTAAAATATCGGCATCCTCCAAAGCACCTTTTACGAATTGCATCATCGATTCTTGTAGCTTGTACTCAGGCTTCATTATTCCCGGCGTGTCTGACAAGATTACCTGAAAATCGTCTCCGTTAACGATGCCCAAAATCCGATGGCGTGTGGTTTGCGCTTTAGAGGTGATGATGGAAATTTTCTCGCCGACCAAGGCATTCATCAAGGTAGATTTTCCGACATTCGGATTTCCGATAATACTGACGTAACCGGCTTTGTGTGTGCTCATAATTTCATGTTTACCCGATATTCCTGAAGGGCTTTTGTTACTTTGGGCGACAACCAAACGACTGCTATCATGTTTGGAATGCACATCAACGCATAGGCGAGGTCAATTAAACCAACAACCAAACTTACTGTTGCCACCGCTGCAAAGCTAATACTTATGATGTAAATAATGTTGTACGTATTGGCTGAATTTCTTCCGGTCAAATAACTCAGGCATTTGGTGCCATAATACGAATAGGTAAAAAGCGTACTCAATGCAAATGCGCTGACCAAAAGCATTAAAATGATTCTACCAGAGTGTCCCAAAGAATTTTCAAAAGCACTTAGTGTCATCAAAATACCGTTGTTCGTTGTGTCAAGATAAGCACCACTCACGATGATGATGAGCGCAGTAAAGGTGCAAACCACTATCGTATCGATAAAAGGCCCCAACATAGCAACCAATCCTTCTTGTACCGGCACATGTGTTTTTGACTGACCGTGAAACATGGGTGCTGTGCCCAAACCCGCCTCATTGGAAAAAACCGCGCGGCGAACGCCCAAAATGACCATACCCCAAAAACCGCCTTGCACCAAAGATTGGAAATTGAATGCGCTGACAAAAATTAATTTAAAAGCCGGAAGAATGGCGGTATAATTTTGAATTAAAACCACGATAACTGAAACAAAGTAAAGCAAAACCATCAGCGGCACCAAGGAAACCGAAACATTCGCGATTTTTTTCAATCCGCCGAAGATAACCCAAGCAGTCGATGCCGAAAGCAATAAACCGACAACTAATTTCCATTGAAACAAACTCAGTGAAATATAGGTTTGTGGCTGAACAACCTCCATAAAAGTCTGGGTAAATTGATTGACCGTAAACACCGGCAACACCCCGACCAAGCCTGCCATGCAATAAAACAGTGCGAGCGGTTTGGCGCGCTTGCCCATTCCTTCTTCAATATAATACATAGGACCACCCAAAAACAACTTATCAGAAGTTTCTTTACGAAACATCACGGCCAGTGTACACGAATAAAACTTGATGCCCATACCGATCAAAGCCGTCATCCACATCCAAAAAACCACCCCCGGCCCGCCATTGTAGATAGCGATTGCAACCCCCGAAATATTTCCCATTCCGACAGTAGCAGCAACCGCCGAAGACAATGCTTGAATGTGATTGACCTCACCCTTATCTTCCGGATGGTCGTGTTTGCCCCGAAGTACCTCAATGCTGTGTCTGAAAAAACGATAAGGCAAGCCCTTTGATACGATTAGCAAAAAAAGTCCACCGCCAATCACAAAAATTAACATGACCCACTCTGCCCAAGGAATCAGTTGATCGATTATGTTTTGAAAGTTTTCGAGCATCTGACAAATATATCAAATAAAAAGTTTCGGAAAATTATCACATCGAGAACTTTGCTTTTTTATTAGCGCGCTATGGGTCAAATATTTTTTATGAATACCCAAACTTGATAAAAAAAGCCCCCAGTTTCCTTGAAGCTTCTTTGTAGCGGGAACTGCCCCGAAGCCTCGGGGGAACCCGTGACCTTCTTTCAAAAAAAAAAGCCCCAAGTTTCCTTGAAGCTTCTTTGTAGCGGGAACTGCCCCGAAGCCTCGGGGGAACCCGTGACCTTC
>PHDQ01000322.1 GCA_002841025.1 Bacteroidetes bacterium HGW-Bacteroidetes-13
TCGGAAACATTCCACTGCATCGGGGTGCGCCCGTTGTCACGAGACGACACCTTCAAATCAGTTAAGTATTTATTGATGTCTCCACCCTCATTTATCACTTTTTTATAGCCGTTAATGGCGGCAATGTCTTGGTATTGGTCTATACTTTCAAACCCGATATTGGTCATACCCAACTCATCGCCATAATAACAGTAAGGCGTTCCCCGCATACTCAAGACAAAGGTGTTCAACATTTTTGCAGAAGGCACGCGAAATTCGGGACTGTCATTTCCAAAACGACTCACCATCCGAGCCTGGTCATGGTTGGCAAGAAAGATTGACAACCAACCTTTTTTGGCAAAAGCACTGTCCCATTTTGAAAAAACCGCTTTGAAATGCAAAAAGTCATAACCCTCCGGTTTGGCAATATCAACACCCTCAAAAGCATAAGCCATGTTGATTTCATTCCTGTCCGCATCAACCAAATCGTGTGCTTCTTGCAGGGTTCGCCCCGCACCTTCGGCCACACTCATCACATCGTATTTGCTGAAAACCTGTTCATTCATTTCCTTCAGGTAGGTATGCAATCCATCTTGCATGGCATAATACTGAATAAAATTTTTCTCAAAACCTTCCGGAAATGCCGGAAAAGTAGTGTCTTTGGCAGCAAATTGAAAGGCATCGAGGCGGAAACCATCAACACCCTTGTCTGCCCAAAACTTCATAATGTCATACACTTCTTGCCGAACTTTGGGATTTTCCCAGTTTAAATCGGGTTGTTTTTGCGCAAAATAGTGTAAATAATACGCATCGGTAAGCGCATCGTATTTCCAAGCGTCGCCGTTTTCATCAAAAAGGCTGTAACGATGGTTGGGTTTTCCTTTTTCGGCCGGCCACCAGTGGTAATAGTCTCGATACGGATTGTCTCTCGAACTCCGCGATTGCTTAAACCATTCGTGCTCGTCGCTGCTGTGGTTGACCACGATGTCCATGATGAGTTTGAGGTCGCGTTTGTGCATTTCAGCCAACAACAAATCGAAGTCAGCCATGTTGCCGAAATCACTCATGATGTCACGGTAATCGCTCACGTCATAGCCGTTGTCGGCATTGGGCGAACTGTAGATGGGATTGAGCCAAACAGCCGTTACACCGAGACTTTTCACATAATCGAGCTTGTTGATGATGCCTTGAAGGTCGCCGATGCCGTCGCCGTTCGAATCGCTGAAACTTCGGGGATAAATTTGATAGACAATGGCTTCTTTCCACCATTTTTTATCGGTTTGCGCAGTATCTTTTTGCAGTTCGGTTTGTTGATTGCAAGCTCCGCCTAAGACGGCGAATAAAACAAGAATGGGAAAATTACGCATGTCGTTCTTTGGTATGATGATTTGGTCTCTAAAAATATATATTTTACGATTTAAAAACAACCATCAAAATTGTTTTATTCAGACAGCCAATACAGGCTTTGTTAAATCTCAAACAAAGTTTATTCTTTCAGATTTTAGAAGATTAATGAGTAGATTTGTGTTCGTATGTGTAAAGTTTTACTGACTTTTAACATTATACAATCGGTTTTAATAGACAAAATGGTTGCTTTATTTTTCATCTTTTTTTTTGCAATCAAACAGCTATTTGTAATTATAATTTATCAAGTTAAACGGAGGTTGGCTCTGCTGGAGAGCAACCAATCAAGGGATAGACTTGATGACTGATAAAAAAAGAGGA